>NZ_JAGWCV010000038.1:0-34597 GCF_020657735.1 Clostridioides sp. ZZV15-6383
AGCCAGGATCAAACTCTCAAATAAAAGTTTATCAGGCTCAGATACTATTGTTATCAAAATATCTGGCTTTATGGTTTGTTTCTTGTTTATAAATTAACCTACTGTTTAATTTTCAAAGTTCATTTTTCATGTTTGCCCTTTTCTTAAGGACAAGTAATACTATATCACCTTAAAAATAATCCGTCAACACATTTTTAACATTTTTTATTTTGTTTTTTATATATTAAGTTTCTTTAGTTCTTCTAAGTCAAGTGTTATCAACATATTAAGCATATCTTTTCTTTTAATTTTATCTTCATATTTTTTTATAATTTTTTTTCTAATATCACCTAATACGTTTAAATACTCCTCATAATCTTCACTATATATTTCTTCAAGCTCCTTCTTTATCTTAGATGACAGTGAAGGGCTTTTACCTCCAGTAGATACACTTATAAGTAAATCGCCTCTTTTTATATATGATGGAACAGTAAAATTTGATATTTCTAAATTATCAACAACATTTACTAATTTCTTTTTTGCTCTACAATACAATCCTATTTCCATATTTAGTTCTCTATTGTTTGTAGCAACAATTATAACAGAAGCACTTTCTATATACATTTTTTTATAATCATCTTTTATTATTTTTATATTCCCTTCTAAATCATAAAATTTATTTAAAATTTGTTTAGAAACTATAGTAACATTCTTATTAAAATTTAAAAAATTTTTACATTTCCTATATGCAACTTCTCCTCCGCCAATTATAACTACATCTAACTCATCTAATTTTAAATTAATAGGATATAGCATTTTCTACCTCCAAAATTTATTTAATTAAATAAATAAATAAAGTATAGAAATTGCAAATTAGTTTCTATTCTTATTCAATAAGTATCTAAATAAAAATACTATAGAGTATCCAATTACAATTTCTATACTTTTAAGATTCTTTATGATTCTAGAATTTATTTTTTCAACAACTTAGCAATATCCTTAGCAAAATAAGTTATTATTATATCTGCTCCTGCTCTTTTTATAGATGTAATTGATTCTAGAATTACATCTTCATTTAATAAACCTTCTTTAACAGCACACTTAAGCATAGAGTATTCTCCACTTACATTATAAGCTGCTAGAGGTAAATCAAAATTATCTTTAACTCTTCTTATAATATCTAAATATGATAATGCAGGTTTAACCATAAGTATATCTGCACCTTCCAATATATCAAGTTCAGTTTCTATTATAGCTTCATTGCTATTTGCTGGGTCCATTTGATATGTTTTTCTATCTCCAAAAGATGGTGCTGAATGAGCAGCCTCTCTAAAAGGTCCATAGTAATTTGAAGCGTATTTAACACTGTAAGCCATTATTCCTACATTTTCTAATCCATTTTCATCTAAAGCTTCTCTTATTGCTTGTATTCTTCCATCCATCATATCAGATGGAGCAACCATATCAGCTCCTGCTTTAGCATGACTTACAGATATTTTAGCCAAATACTCCAATGATTTATCATTGTCAACATAACCAGTATCAGTTAGAATTCCACAATGCCCATGACTTGTATATTGGCACATACAAACATCTGTTATTACATTTATATTTGGATTTATTTCTTTTACCTTTCTAATTGCCTTTTGAACTATTCCATTATCATTAAAAGCTTGTGAAGCACACTCATCTTTTTCATCTGGAACACCAAATAACATTATATGTTCAATTCCCAACTCACTTATTTCTTTTATTTCTTCTTCTAACATATCTATAGATAAATGATAGACATCTGGTAAAGCTTTAACTTCTTCTTTTATATTTTCTCCCTCTACTACAAATAGTGGATATATTAAATCTTCTATATTCACTTTAGTTTCTCTTACTAAATTTCTGATTGCTTTACTTGCTCTTAGTCTTCTTGGTCTTCTTAACATATTCAAGCCTCCAAAATTAATTTTTTATAATTAAATCTACTAACGAATCTATAGTAGATGTAGCAGATTCTTTGTACAATTTTATTCCTAAACTATTTATTGTCTCTGTAGTTATAGGCCCTATAGATAATGTTTTTATTTTGTCTAATATTTTAATATTTTCTTTTCCTATAATTTCAACGAGATTATTTACCGTTGAGGAACTAGTAAATGTTATATAATCTATATCATTAGAATTTAAAATATCTAATATCTCATCTTTTTTATCCTCATCTATTACTGTTCTATATATATGTACTTCTGTTACTTTACAAATAGTCTTAAGCTTGTCAACCAGATAATCTCTAGCATTTTCTGCTCTAGGAATAAGTATACTATCATTATCATTTAAAATAAGCATTAACTCTTCATACAGTGATTCTGCTACAAATTTTTTTGGTACTATATCTGCTAGAATTCCTCTTTTTTTCAATTCATTTGATGTAGCAGAGCCTATAGCACATATCTTTAAATTAGATAATATCCTTAAATCAAAATTCATTTCATATATCTTTTCAAAAAAGATTTCTACAGCATTTTTACTAGTTAATACTAGATAATTATACTTATTTATATTTTTTATTTCGTTTTCTAACTTAATATTATTTTGTATTTTTTCTATCTTAATAGTAGGTATTTCTATTGGATTTCCACCTAAATCCATTATTTTTTCTACCAATGCACTATTTTGATTTCTAGACCTAGTTACAGCAATACTTTTTCCAAATAAAGGTTTATTTTCAAAAAAATTCAACTTTTCTCTAAGTCCTACAACGCTTCCAACTACTATAAGAGTTGGAGGTTTTACTTTTTCTTTAATAGCAGCTTCATAAACATTCTCAAGTGTGGATGTAACAACCCTTTGATTATATCTAGTTGCCCAACTTATAAGAGCAACAGGTGTATCCTTGTCTTTTCCCTCTTTCATTAGGTTTTCACTTATTTTCTTTAGATTTGAGATTCCCATCAAAAATACAAGTGTACCTTTATTATTTGCAAGAGCATTCCAGTTTAATTCTCCACTATCATCACCCTTCAAATGACCTGTTATTACATGAAATGATGAAGCATGGTCTCTATGTGTTATAGGTATACCAGCATAACATAAACCTCCTATAGCAGAAGTTATACCTGGAACTACTTCAAATTCTATACCTTCATCTACTAAAGTCTCTGCTTCTTCTCCTCCTCTACCAAACACATAAGGGTCTCCACCCTTAAGACGAGTTACAAGTTTTCCTTCTTTAGCTTTTTCTGCTATGATTCTATTTATATCTTCTTGTGGCAAAATATGATTACTTGACGCCTTTCCTACATATATAAGTTCACAATCAGACTTAGCTTCTCTTAAATAGCTACTATTTGCTAATCTATCATACACTATTACATCCGACTTTCTTATACACTCTAAACCTTTTAAAGTCATGAGTTTATAATCACCTGGTCCTGCACCTACTAAGTAAACCTTACCCTTCATAATTCTCATACTCCTTCAACACAAGTTTAGCTAACTTTAAACCTAACTCTCTAGGAGAAGAAATATCTCCATCTATAGACTTGATTACTACTTTATTTCCTTCTGAATCTCCATATAAGCCAGTAAGATGTATTTTATCTTGGATTATTTCACAATAAGCTGCCATTGGAATATGACAACTTCCATTTACACCATCCAAAAATCCTCTTTCAGCCAATATTTGAATTTCTGTATTCTCATCTTTTAGTGAATTCACTATTTCCTCTATCTTACTATCGTTACTTCTAATCTCAATAGCTAAGGCTCCTTGGGCAGGTGCTGGAATAACAACATCAACAGGTAAATAAGAACTTATTTTGTCTTGTAAATTAGCTCTTATTATTCCTGACGCTGCCAACACAATCCCATGCATATTTTCATCTTTTATTTTTCGTATCCTAGTTTCCACATTACCTCTAACTTGCACTATATTTAAGTCAGGTCTTTGTTTCAATAATTGAAATTTTCTTCTTTTACTTCCTGTTCCTATTACTGCTCCATGAGGTAAATCATCTAAATTTTTATATCCTTCTCTAAGTATTAAAACATCTCTTGGGTCTTCTCTCTTAGGTGTATGAGCAAATTTTAGTCCATCTGCTAAATAAGAAGGCATATCCTTCATACTATGTACTGCTATATCTATTTTTCTGTCTAATAATTGTTGCTCTATTTCTTTGACAAACAATCCTTTATCGCCTATTTTATCCAGCGAAACATTTTGAATTAAATCTCCTTTTGTCTTTATAACTTTAATTTCAAAACTAATCTCTGGATACTTCTTTTTTAATTCATTTATTACCCATTCTGTTTGTATAAGCGCTAGATTACTACCCCTAGTTCCAACCACTATATTCATATTAAGTCTCCTTTAAATATTGCTTTCACCTATTTTATTATCTTTATTTACTAGTATAGTAGAAAAATAAGATATCTTCTCTTCAAGGTGCGCTTCTTTTAAATCTGTAAACACATTTTCGCTTTCTTGAGACGAATTACTTACTAAAATAGCATGTTCTATTAAATCATACTTTTCTAATTTTTTTATTATTTCTTTGAAATTTTTATACACCTTCATCAATACTATTGAGTTATAATTTTGCAAAGCGTATTCTATTTTATCATCTTCCATAGTACAAGGAATTACTACTAATGCTTCTTTATCCATGACTAATGGAAAATTCTGATTAGATGCTATATTAGAAAATGATGAAATTCCTGGTATAGTTTCGACTTCTATCTCTCCTAATATTCTTTTCATTATATACACATATGTACTATAAATCATAGGGTCTCCTAATGTCACAAACCCTACATTTTTACCATCATTAACATCTGAGATAATCTCTTGTGCTACATTATCCCAAGCTAAGCTCTTTTCATTCCCATCAAAACTCATTGGGAAATGTCTAGACTTTATCTCAACTGATTCAGGTAAATATTCACTAACTATTGATAAAGCTAGACTATCTCCACCTTTTTTTGATTCTGGAGTGTATAGAATATCCAGTTTCTTTAAAGTGCTAACCGCCTTTATTGTAAGTAAAGAACCATCTCCTGGCCCTGCTCCTATACCATAAAACTTAGCATTTTCTGCACATTTAAGAGCATGACGAACAAATTTATCTTGTATA
The DNA here is from genome assembly GCF_020657735.1 of Clostridioides sp. ZZV15-6383. Classification (NCBI taxonomy): domain Bacteria; kingdom Bacillati; phylum Bacillota; class Clostridia; order Peptostreptococcales; family Peptostreptococcaceae; genus Clostridioides; species Clostridioides sp. ZZV15-6383. The sequence continues at coordinate 5,103 of NZ_JAGWCV010000038.1, forward strand.
TAAGAATTTTCTCCTAGTCCTTTTAAATGAATTCTTACATTAAATCCATTTTCTTCTAGTATTGTTTTCCAAGAATCTTCTTCATCTCCTGCCATATCATTTATAGCATGGTCTCCTGCAACTAACATAAATGGCATCAAATTTACAGTTTTTATATTTCCTTCTTTCAGTCGTCTTATTACATGTTCTATTTCTGGATACCCTTCAACTGTGCCAACATAAGCATTTACTCCATTATCTCTAAGCATGTATTCTAATGCTGGATATGCTGAATGTGATTCATGAAGTGTTCCATGTCCCATAAATACTACTGCTTCATCACTTTCCATATGAGGAATTTGATGCTTAATTGCCTCTACAGCTTCCTGATAATCTTCAATATGTGTAAGTAAAGGTCTTCCTAATACAATCTTTTTAAATTTAGAAGAATAGCCATCTACTTGTTCCTTTAATTTGTTAAATTCTTCTCCACATATAATATGAAGTGTTTGAATTATTACTTCATCATATCCTTGCTCATATATTTTATCTAAAGCTTGTATAGGATTATCTATGTCTATTCCATCTCTTTTTTTTATTTTGTTTATTATCATATTGGATGTATAAGCTCTAAAAAAATCATAATTTTTTAATGAATTTTTTATTTTATCTTCACATATATCTATTGTCTTTTCTCTTGTTTCATGATAACTTGTACCAAAACTCACTACTAATAAAGCTTTCTTCATATATTCTCCTCCTAAAAATTACACAAGTATGTCTTTAATTTTATTTATGTCATTAATTACGTTTTCGTAGTTAATCAATTCTCTTTTTATAATTATTACAGGTATATTGAAAGTTTTACATGCATTTACTTTCTCTAAAAAACCACCAGCTATTCCACTTTCTTTTGTTATAACTAAGTCTATGTTGTAATGTTTATATACTTCTTCGTTTATACACTGACTAAACGGGCCTTTCATAGCTATTATATTATCTGCACTTAAACCTAATTTTTCACAACTTAATATGACTTCACTAGTTGGAAGAACTCTAACAACTAAATTTTTATCATTTATTTCTTCTACAAATTTATTTAGATTTTTACTTCCTGTTCCTATGAATATATTTTTTCCTATTTTATTTGCTATTTTACAGGCTTCTTCGATTGTATCTACTATAAATTTATTGTCATAATCTATTTCTTCAATTAGAGATTTCCTCTCAAACCTTATATAATCTATATTTGATAACTTTGCACAAGTAATAGCATTTTGGGATACCTCAACTGCATAAGGATGAGTGGCATCTATTATTTTCACTATATTATTATCTCCTATAAATTTTAGCATATCTTCTTTTCCAAGCTTCCCTAAAATTACATTTTCTGCATGTCGTTGTGCAAGTTCCTTTCCATAATCTGTAGTCACTGAAAGTATATATGGTTGATTTTTCAGTTCATTTATCTTATCACATATAGATAGACTATCTGAAGTTCCTCCTAAAATCAAAATCATACCGTATAACCTCTTGGAGTTATTATCAACTCACCATCAATATAAGTAGATTTATTTCCGATTATAACCATCGTGGTCATATCGACTTTTTCAAAGTCCATATTTTCAAAAGTACATACAAATTTTTCTTCTTTTTCTCTACCTACATCTTTTACCACTCCAACAGGTGTATCTCCACTTTTAAACTCACCCATTATTTTAAATGCTTTGCTTAGATGCTCACTTCTTCCCTTACTTCTTGGATTATATAAACAAATTACAAAATCAGCTTCAGCAGCTAATCTCAACCTTTTTTCAATTACCTCCCATGGAGTCATTAAATCGCTTAAACTTATGTGACAGAAATCGTGCATAATAGGAGCTCCAAGTATGGCCGCTGCACCAATGCTTGCAGTAACACCTGGAATCACTTTTACTTTTATATCTTCATCTTCTTTAGATATTAATTCTAGAATAAGTCCTGCCATTCCATATATTCCAGCATCACCACTACTTACAATTGCTACTTTTTTTCCTTTCTTTGCTTCCTCTACTGCTTGTTTACATCTATCAACTTCTTGCCTCATACCATTTTGGATTATTTCTTTATCCTGTATAAATTCTTCTATTAAATTTATATAGGTCTTATACCCAACAATAGCCTCAGAATCTTCTATTGCTTTTATTGCCTCTAAAGTCATTGTATCTTTACTTCCTGGCCCAATTCCTACAACGTATATCATATTTTTATTCTCCCTACTGAAAAAGTTATTCCTTTGTATTTATGTTTTTCAACTATTAAATTACCTTTGCTCAAAATATATGCTACAGGTTCTGCTACTGAATACACCCCTACATTTTTTTTAACAAAATCAGACTTATCAAATAGATTATCAACCTTGGATATTTCATCTATCGAAAATGTCTTAAATGGTACTTTTAGTATTCTTGATAAATCAATTATGGCTTTTTCATCTTTTTTCAGCTCTATGCTTCCAACTGTGTTTATTGCTCTAATATCTATATTTTGTTTATTAAGAAATTCTACAAGTGAATTATACATTAACTTGCTATCGGTATTTCTTCTACAACCAATTCCTATCACTATATCTTTTGGAATTACCTTTACTATTTTTTCGTTACTACAGTCATGTTCAAATTTATTATCCATGTTTAAATTTCCAATATCTCTAATACAATTTATTTTATGGCTTACTATAACTACCTTTTCTATGTAATTATTTGAAAAACTATCTTTTAATTCGTTACTATTTTCTATAAACTTAAATCCTCTAGTATCAACTTGATATCCCTCATCAACATACAAACCAACACATTTATTGTTCACTAGCATAGAATTCACTTCTTTTACATTTTCTCTGAAGTTATCAATGTATGCATCTAGATTTTTTGCTATCATGTCTAAAGAAGCTTTTTGGTTTACATCAGTAGCTGTTGTTATTACTGGATTAGCATCAATAAGACTACTTATATAATGTGTTAAACTGTTTGCTCCTCCAATATGCCCACTCAATAAACTTATTACGTTTTTGCCTTTTTCATCCATCACTAAAATTGCAGGGTCACTAAACTTACTCACTATATATGGTGCTATACTTCGTACAACTATACCTGTAGCCATTATAAATACTATATAATCAAATTTATTAAATACTTCTCCTACAAAATCACTTAGCTTCTTTTGAACTATATGTACACATATTTCTTCATCATATAAATCACTTTTTTTATTTTTTATTTGATATACAACACAGTTATTTAATAGAGATTTTATCTTTATAGCTAGATTTTTCCCATTTTTTGTAATACAGATTATGGCAATATTACCCTCTATACTCATGTTTAAAATCCTTGTCATATAACTTTGAGTTATTATATTCTTCTCCTAAAAATCTTCCAACCATTATTAAAGCAGTCTTATTTATGTTGTTTTCTTTAACTTTTACAGCTATATCACTTAAAGTTCCTTTAACTATTTTTTCATCTGCCCAAGTTGCTTTATATATAACTGCTATAGGAGTATCTTTTGGATATCCACCTTCCAGTAATCTAGACACAACTTTCTCAATTTCTTGAACAGATAAAAATATTACCATAGATGTTTGGTGCTTAGCATATGATTGTATTGATTCTTTCTCTGGAACCGGAGTTCTGCCTTCCATTCTTGTTATAATTACACTTTGAGAAATTTCTGGAACTGTATATTCAACTCCTAAAGATGAAGCTGCTCCTAAAAACGAACTTACTCCTGGTGTGCAGTCATAATCTATATTCAATTTGTTTAAATCTTCCACTTGTTCCCTAATTGAACCATATATAGAAAAATCACCTGTTTGTAATCTCACAACAGATTTATTATTTTCTATACCCTCTCTCATAACATCTATTATCTCTTGTAAATCCATATGTGCGCTATTATGTATTTGGCAACCTTCTTTACAGTATTCTAAAAGTTCAGGATTAACAAGTGAGCCTGCATATATTACCACATCTGCATTGCTCAATAATTTGTATCCCTTTAATGTTATTAGCTCTTTATCTCCAGGTCCTGCTCCTACAAAATGTACTTTATTCATCATCATTTTCCCCTTTTTCACAAGATATTATATATATAGGATTTAGTGGTTTAAAGTATTCACCTTTTCCTAGTTTCTCTAGTTTAGAAACATTCAAAACACATACATCTATTTCTTTAAATCCATGTTTTTTAAGCAGTTTTAAAGTTTGATTAAATGTGTCTATTATTATAAAATTGGCTACAAGTCTTCCTCCTGTAACCAGATTTTTTTTAGACCATTCTATTATCTCTTCCAGATTATTTCCTGTTCCCCCAAGAAAAATAGACTCAACTTTGGTATTTAATCCTACATTAATTGGAGCATACCCTTTTATTACTTCTATATTTTTTAAGTTAAACTTTTTTATGTTTTTATCTATAAGTTCTATAGCATCATCATTTTTCTCTATGGATATAACATTTAAATTAGGATAATTGTATGCAGCTTCAATACTTACACTTCCTGTACCAGCCCCTATGTCTATGAAATTTTTAGCATTTACTAAATTTAACTTACTTATTGATATTGCTCTAACTTCTTCTTTGGTAATTGGAACTTTACCTGTTATAAATTCACTATTCTTCATCTAAAATCACCACAACATTCATCTCGAAATTGTCCATTCTTATTATCTCTTCTGGTTTTGCTATTGTTATTTTTTCATTGTCATATGATAAATTTTCTCCTACAACAATAATTTTATTTAGATTTCTATCTATTATTTCCTTGCTTATTTGTTTTGGTCCTATCTTAGAATCTGTAACCATACATACTTTTTTATGTGATAATATGTAATCAAAATCTGGTACTTTACCATGACTACTTGTAATATATACATCATTCATATCAACATATATTTTTGAGAATATATATTGTAAAGAACTAATTCCAGAAACCATATTTAGCATCTTATTGTCAATATTTTTAGATAGATATCTACCTATCCCATATATTAGTGGGTCACCAGACGCTATTATTGATATTTGCTTTTCTTTATTGTTATTTATATACTCTAGAATTTCTCTCAAATTAGAATCTAGGACTATTTTTTCTCCTTCAAAGTTTTTTATAGATTCTAGATTCCTCTTACCACCAATTAATACATCAGAAGTGGAAATTAAATTTTCACCTTTTTTTGTTATATAGTCTAAGTTTCCAGGTCCTAGACCTATTATGTTTATCATATAAAGACCTCCACTAAATCATCTGTATTATCCGATTTACCTAATAAAGACTTATCCATTGAAAACATGATTACTTCCACATCAATATCATCTGAATCTTCATTTAAGTATTGCTTTACTCTCTCTCTACATTTATTACTCAATATATTATATACTTGTCTATATTCACTATTATTTATTAACTCTACAGCTTCTTCAGCAGTTAGGCATTGATTTATTTTATTTAAAAATTCATATGTAGCTCCCATTAAGGCTAAGTTTGCTACTAATATCTCGCTTCTAGCATCTGCTACCTTACTATGAGTATTGAAAATACCAGCAGATACTTTTATGAATTTACCTATATGACCTGCCATTAAGATTTTCTTATATCCTATTCTTTGAGCTTCTTTAATCATATAACCTACAAAGTTGCTTGTCCTAACTACATACTTAATGTCCAAGTTTAGTTTTTCTCTTATAAACTGTTCTCCATGATTTCCTGGAACCAGTATTATTTTATCTAAACCCTGTTCTTTTTTCATTTGAAGTTCTATAGACAAAGATTTTTTCCATCCCTCATCACTCATAGGTTCAACAATTCCAGTTGTGCCTATTATAGATATTCCTCCAACTATACCTAATCTTGGATTAAAGGTTTTTTTTGCTATGGTTTCTCCTTGTGGAGCAAAGATTGTTATTTTTAAAACTTTATTATTTCCAAGTATAAATTCAAAATTATCCCCTATGAGCTTTCTTATTTCATGATTTATCATCTTAAGCGGAGTCGGATTTATAGCAGGCTTACCAATATCTACACTGAGCCCTTTTTTCGTAACCACACCAATACCAATTCCACCATAAACCCTAATAAACTTATAGAGTTCACTTTGACACTCACTATTGGTACTTAAACTATCTATATCCTTTAGAGTAAGATACTCTTTGTTCTTATCATTTTTAGATACAATTTCAGCTCTTGCATAAATATCCATGGTATGAGTTGCATCTATATCATCTCCACCATCTTTTTTTATGGAACATTCGACAAAGGTATCAGAAATATTTACATTATCAACTTTTAGTGATAATGGTATCCCTTTAGGAGTATCTATATTTATAGTATCAATTTTATTTTTTGTAATAAGCATATATACAGCAGCCTTAGATGCACCTGTAGCACATGAACCTGTAGTATATCCTCTTCTATATTTTTTACCATCTATATATACATATTCTTCCATATAGGTACCTACATAGTATATAATATAGCATTTACTATTGCTGCTGCTAAATTACTGCCACCTTTTCTACCTTTAGATATTATATATGGTATATCTGTTTTTTCAACTTCATCTTTTGATTCTTGCGCTCCTACAAAACCTACAGGAACTCCTATAACTGCATCTAAATCTAATCTACCTTCTGATTTCATCTCCATAACTTTATATAAAGCCGTTGGTGCATTACCTAAAACGAATATTTTTCTTCCTTCTTCTTTAGCTGCAATTTCTACTGCTGCCATAGAACGAGTAATCTCTTTTTCTTTAGCTAATTTTGCAGTTTCATCATCTGCCACTAAACATTTATACTTACATCCTAATGATTCTAACTTTCTTTTATTTATACCACTAAGAGCCATATTTGTATCAGTATAAATACTTGCATTATTTTTTAATGCATCTATTATACTATCAACTGCTTCTTCTGATATTTTTAATATATCTAAGTAATCAAAATCCGCAGTAGTATGTATAGCTCTCTTTATTATTTTTTCTTCGATATTATTCTTAAATTTATAATCTGGTCTAATTTCGTCTATTATTTCTTGTATCAATTCAAAACTTTTTTCTTCTATTTTCATAGGATTCTTTATGTATTCCATTCTATTTCCCCCTTAATTCCTCCATTGATTATGTTTAGTGTATAAATTTTATTATATACAGAGTTTATGTTAGACTCATATAAAGCATCTATCACCTTTTTATCATCTATAAACTTATCAATTAAAATACCTACTACCGTTCCACTGTGAGCAATGTTTACTCCATATGCTCCATATTTTTTCGATATTTTTATTATTTCACTTAAGTACTCTTTTTTTTCTATATTCTCATTCGCTAAACTACTCAATGTACAAGCCTCTCCAACTAAAGATAAATTATCATTTTTTAATCCTTCTTCTAAAAGAGCAAATGACTTTTTTATAATTTCTTTATTTTCTATTTTTAACTTATTGTAGTCTTGCCTCAACCTAATTTTCATAGTATCCAGTACCTTATTTGGTTCAAGTATTACAACTTTTGCATTGGTTAAATTTCCTAGGTATTTTATAACAGTTCCATTTAGAGGATTAAATATACTGTTTTTATCTATAAATATAGAATCTGTTGGTTCTATTTCAGTTGCTAATTTAGAAATCTCTTCACTACTTAACTCTTTATTTATCAATGATAATGTTGCCTTTATGGTAGCTCCTATATCAGCAGTTGAACTTGCCATACCTTTTCCAACAGGTATTTTACTATTTATATTTAAAGAAATATTCTTAGTATCTTTTTTAGGCAAATTAAATTTTTCAAATACTTTTTCAATTGCTAATCTTGACTTATATCTACCCAAATTTATGTCTCTTAATTTTTCTTCAATGTAGACCTTAGAATACATATCTATTGCATATGAACATAAATATTCTTCATTATCAATTATCCCTTGTACAAATTCTCCACAAGATGCTGGGCATACTCCATAAGATTTCATTTTAATCACCCAATAAATTTTTCATATTTTCTATAAGAATTTTATTATCTTCATGAGATTTTATAGCCACTCTTATAAAGCTATCATCTAATCCTATAAAGTTAGATGCATCTCTAACTAATATGTTTCCTTGCTTAAACAAAGCTTTTTTTAATTCTTTAGCTGTTTTTTTATATATTTTTATCAAAATAAAATTAGCATCTGTATCATAGGCCTTTATATTTCTTATGTTTCTCAACTCTTGTAACATAGAGTTTCTTTCTTTTATGTAATACTCTTTACTATTTTTAATATACTCTTTATCTTTAAAAATAAAATTGGATAGTATGTCTGCAAAAGAATTTATAGTCCACGGTTCTTTGTATTCATAAATTTTGTCCATAATGTTGGTGTTACTTGTAAGACCATATCCTAACCTTAAACCAGGCATACCAAAAAACTTAGTCACAGCTTTAATTATAAATACATTTTCATTTAATTCTATGTCCTTAACCAAACTATATTCACTTTCATCTTCAACAAATTCCATGAAAGTTTCATCAATTATTAACACCTTATTATGTTGACCTAATAAATCAACAAGTTCCTTTAAATCTTGGACATTGCCACTAGGATTATTAGGATTACATATAAATAAGCTATCAAATTTTTCAATGTTTTTTTTAATTATATCTATATCAAGTTGAAAATTATTATCTAAATCTAAATCTATAATATCTAGATTATTTAACTCAGCACTTCTTCTATACTCTGAAAAGGTCGGATTTATTATAGCTAATCTTTTTTTAATACTCTTCATAAGCAAATAAATCACTTCTGTTGCACCATTTCCAGGTATTATAAAGTTTGGATTTATATCTATATATTTTGATATATTTTCTCTCAAGTTTGTATAATTTATATCTGGATAATTCCTGCACTCTTCTAATCCTCTTAAAATGTATCTTTCTAAATTTGGTAATACATTTGGATTTATATTTGAACTAAAATCAATTATTTCTTTTGGGTCTTTCCCATATAATCTTGCCATTTCATCTACATTGGCACCATGCCCTAAATCCTTCATCTATGTCCCCCTTAAGTTAGCAAACAATAATTTATATAATTAGGTTAATTAAAATCATCCTACATAACACATATACTAGTGTAAATACCAACATAGATACAAATGAAGATGCATACATAATTTTATTAGTTTTAATTATATCCTCTTTATCTATATCCCTAAGCTTATCCCCTATTGTTGGCTTATACACTTTTTCCCCAAAATAAACATTGGTACCTCCTAATTGTATTCCTAGAGCACCAGATACAGCCCCTTCTGAAAAAGCACAATTTGGACTTTTATGATTCTTTCTATCTCTAATAGAAATCCTAAAACAATTCCTATAGTCATAACTTAAAAAGAAACTTCCAATCGTCATAAGAATAACAGATATTCTAGCTGGTATATAATTGGCTATATCATCAATCTTAGCAGAAGCAAAACCAATATCTTTATATTTTTTATTTTTATATCCAACTGTTGAATCCAATGTATTTATAGCTTTATATGCCATAGCAAGTGGTGCTCCTCCAATAAAGGCATAAAACATAGGCGCAATTATACCATCTACAGTATTTTCCGCAACAGTTTCTACAGTTGCTCTTATTATCTCAGACTCACTTAAACTGGTGGTATCTCTCCCTACTATATAAGATAGCTGAATTCTAGACTTTTCTATATCTTCACTTTTTAATACATTATAGATTTTCAATGCTTCATCTTTTAAACATTTTGTGGCTAGTGTTGTATAAATTATAAAACTATTTATTACAATACTCAATAATATATTAAAACTAAATAACTTCACTATAGCATAAGTTATTAAATATGTTATTCCAACAGTTATAAACCATAATATAAATCCACCAAATTTTAACTGCCTATCATTTTTAGATACCTTCCTTATTATACCTTGAGTAAAATTTATAAGTTTACCAATAAATCTCACTGGATGAGGAAAAGAATATGGGTCTCCTACAATTAAGTCTGTTACATATCCTATATAAATAGATAAAATATTCATTTACTCATTTCCTTTATTCAAAAAATTTTCTATACAGCTTAAGTTATTATAAAAATGAGTATGAAGATATGTAACTAGAGTGTTTCCTTTACTATAACCACCATCCCACTCTTCTACTATATTTCCATCCCTTTCTTTTTTCATTGAATATACACATTTTTCATCACTTTCAAATATTGAATGATGAAACTCATGTCCTTTAATAGATTCCCCTTTTTTAGATAAAAGAGTATTTTCCTTGGCTACACCAATACAGTACCCAAATCTCTTTAAGGAAGATGTCATCCTGCTAATTCCACTGAATATACCAACCATATTAAATTCTTCTTCTTCTTGATTCAATAGTTTCTCACCTAGATACATCAGCCCTCCACATTCTGCATAAATAGGTATGTTATTATTATGTGCTTCTAATATAGAAGTTCTCATTGATTCATTTGCTTCTAGCTCTTTTCCAAATATCTCTGGAAAACCTCCTCCAATATAAATATAATCTGAATTTGGTACTGATGTATCTTCAAGAGGACTAAAGTAGTTTATTTCTAACCCAAGTTCTTCTAATAGCTCTATATTTTCTCTATAATAAAAATTGAATGCTTTATCATATGCTATAGCTATTGATTTATTATTAATGTGTTCTTTTATTTTATTATTTTCTATCAAAGTTTGAAAATCAAAATCACTCTCAAATTCGTCACTTTCTGATATTTCAATTATTCTATCAATATCTATATAGTTTTCAATTTCATCTGCTAGAGTGTAAAATTTTTCTCTTAATGATTTCATTTCTACACTAGGAACTAATCCTAAATGTCTAGATTCTAAAGAAAATTTATTATTTGGAGGAAAGTACCCCAACACTTCAACATTACAATACTTTTCTATAGAACTCTTGATTATTTGATAATGGCTACTAGTCTTTACATTGTTTACTATGACACCTTTTATATTTACATCTTTATCTAGTTCCTTATATCCAAGTACCATAGCAGCACTAGACGCTGCCATAGATTTTCCATTTATAACTAATATAACAGGTGATTTTAGTACCTTTGAAGTATGTGAACTTGTACAATTATCTAAATCTATTCCAAATCCATCATATAACCCCATAACACCTTCTATTACTGAAATATCTGCGTCCTTTGAGGACTTATTTACTATATACTTTATTTTTTCATCATCTAGCATATAAGAATCTAAATTTCTGGAATGTCTTCCAGTTATAAAAGTGTGATATGAAGGGTCTATATAGTCTGGCCCTACTTTATATGGCTGTACTTTCATATTTCTCTTAACCAAAGCTTGCATTATTCCTAATGATATTGTTGTTTTACCTACTCCACTACTAGTACCCGCAATTAAAATTTTTTTCATAATACACCTCCTACCTAAATTATAAATAAAAGTTACCCTTATTTCATAATCTCATATATTTTTTCTATATCTAAATGTTCTCTTAAAAAATCAGCTAACTTATCATACTCTTTATCCTTAAATTCATTAAAAGAGTTTACTTTACTTTCTAATTCTTCTAAGCCTTTTTTCTTTCTTATATTGTTTAAAATTGCTCTTGTAAAACTTATTTCATCAAATATTCCATGAAGATAAGTCCCAATTACATTCCCTTCTTTATTTACACTTCCTTCAGTATAATTAACCTCTTTATCCAGTTTTTTGGTTATCAAATCTAAGCTTCTTACATCATTACCTCGATTTGTAATACCCATATGAATTTCATAACCTTTTACTTTCTTACCTTTGAGGTCATTCATATATTCACTACTACATTCAATAATGGTAGCCTCTACCTGTGTTGTAGTCTTTTCTTTCTCAAATATTGTTTCTGTATCTAAAAGACCCATTCCATTAACTTCTTCAATTTCACTTTCAACATGATAAGGGTCTTTTAATTTTTTACCTAACATTTGATATCCACCACATATACCAAATATCAATTTACCTTGACTATGTAAATTTTTAATTTGTGACTCAAGACCACTTTTTCTTATATATGTTAAATCGTCTATAGTACTTTTAGTTCCAGGTATTATTACCATGTCTGGATTTCCCAAAGATTCTCCATAGTCTACATATCTAATACTTACATCTTCCTGTGTTTCAAATATATTAAAATCTGTAAAATTTGACATATGTAGAGTTCTAATTATTTCTATGTGTATATCACTTTTATCCATTTTTTTCTTAAATCTAGTGGTTACGCTGTCTTCATCTTCTATTTTTATATCTGTATAAGGGACTACTCCTATGACAGGTACTTTTATGATGTCTTCTAACATCTTTACACCATCTTGTAAAAGTTCTTTTTTCCCTCTGAATTTATTGATTATTACACCTTTTACTCTTTTTTTCTCGTCTTCATTTAATAGAAGCATTGTCCCAGCTAATGATGCAAATACTCCACCTCTATCAATATCTCCAACTATTATTACAGGTGCATCAGCTATTTCTGCCATACCCATATTAGATATATCTCTATCTTTTAAATTTATTTCTGCATTACTTCCTGCACCTTCCATAACTACAATATCATATCTTGAATTCAAGCTGTTAAAGGTTTCCCTTAATACATCTACTAACTCCAATTTATAGTCATGATACTTAGAAGAAGGCATTTCTCCCACAACTTTACCTCTTACAATAACTTGACTTTTATTATTTCCAGAAGGCTTTAATAAAACTGGATTCATATCAGCTATTGGCTCTATTTTTGCAGCCTCCGCTTGAAATACTTGTGCTCTTCCCATTTCTAACCCTTCTTTAGTTATAAAAGAATTTAAAGCCATATTTTGTGACTTAAAAGGAGCAACAGTGTAACCATCTTGCTTAAATATTCTACATAATCCTGCTACTAATACACTTTTACCTACATTTGAAGCTGTTCCTTGTAGCATTATTTTTTTCCCCACTTTCCATCCCTCCTTGTTAAAATTTACTAAAAGACAAATTAAAAAAAGTCCTAATACTTCTAAAGATAGGACTTTTATATATATTAATTAAAAATCTTTCACCCCGAAGACCTCTTGTTTTAAATTAAATTAGGCAGGTATCCTGGCTTAACTTCATCCTACTTCTATAACCTTCCCATCAAATTGACAGTGGTATTTATAGTTTCGTTGGTTTCACAGTAGCGGGGGCTGCAAAGGCATCTAACCTTTTTCCCTTTTAACATCTAATTAAGAACCTAATTTTAATCTAATATTCTATTTTCATTGTTAATTTTACAGATATATTACAAGTACATATTGTAATATTTAGTTTTGATTAAATTATATAAAGTCTGTAAAATTCATTTTATCTATTACAGCAAATCCACTATCAACTTCTAAAACTGTAATAGATGCATTATCAATTTTAAAGTTCCAGTGATATTTATAACTACCAGAAATCAAGTGTGTTATTATATTTCTTATTGTTCCTGCATGAGAACATACAAGTATTGTTTTTGTATCTGAATTACTATCATTTTCTAAAATTATATTATCAATTTCTTTTGCCACTCTTTCATAAGAGTCTACCAAACTTTCTCCATTTGGATATCTATAGTTACTACCTTCTTCTATCATTTTTTCAAACTCACTTGGATATTTGATTTTAATATCTTCAAAAGTTATTCCTTCAAAGTCTCCAAAACTAATTTCTCTTAGAGCTTCTTTTTCTTCTATTTCTAATAATTTCAATTTTGATATTTTTTTTATTGTATCTTTAGTACGTGTAGATGGTGTTGTATAAATCTTGTCTATTTTTTCATGACTTAAATATCTAGTAATTTTATTTATTTGCAGTTCACCCTCTTCACTAATACAACTATTTATATGACCTGACAATTTTCCTTTTTTATTATCATCTGTCAGTGCATGTCTTATTAATATTAATCTTATCATATTATCACCACTTTTTAGTTTAAAAAAACATAAAAATTAACAAATATATGTAAATCAAATATACAAGCTCTGAAAGTTCTATTCCACAGCCTAATATATCTCCTGTTACTCCATCAATTTTTGCATAAATATGCTTTTTAAATAATATTATAAATATAAAAACTACTATAACTGAACCTAATACCTTAATCAACACTATATTAGGTAATAAGAATATAAATTTAGTAATAAGACCAACTATTAATAATGTGTATATTATAGCTGTTATTAACATACTTGTAGTCAATTTTCCTATAAATAAATTTCCCATTCCTTTTTCTCTTGGAGTCACAGTTTTATATGTCAATAACATTACTCCTAGCCTTGCAATCATTGGCATAAAAATTATAACCCATAATGAATTATTACTTATTATATTGTATATAAATCCAATTTTTAATAAAAGTACAAACATAATTGCTAAAAGTGAATTTGTACCCAATCTTGAATCTTTCATTATTTCAAGCATTTTTTCTTTATCTCTATAACTGTATATTGCATCAAATGTATCTCCTAATCCATCTATATGAAGTCCTCCTGTAATTAAGACACCAGCTAGAGTTATTATTATAGAAGCTATAAATGGTTCAAATAAAAGCATAGAAATCCATCCTACTAAATAGGTTAATATACCTATGACAAAACCTACAAGTGGAAAATATACTATTGATTTATAAAATTCATCATCAAATCCTACATTTAATTTTATAGGTATCCTTGTCAAAAACTGTAGTATTAAAATAAATCTTTTCATAGTCACATACTACTCCTTTATTTTCATGGGTATTCCACTAACTACAAAATAAACTTCATTACTTTTTGATGCTATATATTGATTTATACGACCTACAATGTCAGCATATATCCTACTAAGTTTATTCCCAGGAACAATTCCCATACCTAATTCATTCGTCACAAATACAAAGTATAGATTTGTTTTTTCTATTTCTTCAATAAGTTTACTAATTTGTTCTTTTATGTACTCTTCTAATTTATTTATTTCTTCTTGAGTAGAGTCTTCTATATTTGGATTGTGTTTAAACATTAGATTATTTACTAATAATGTTACACAATCCAGTATAACAGTTTCATGTTCTTTGTATATCTCTTCAATTATGGAATATATATCTTCATATATTTCATATGTATTCCAGTTTCTAGGTCTATTCTCTTGATGCTTTTTTACTCTATCTTTCATTTCATCATCAAATGGAATAGAAGTAGCTATATAGGCTGTATTATTATGCTTGTCCAAACATAGTTTTTCTGCAAAGTTACTCTTTCCTGACCTAGCTCCTCCTGTTACTAGAATAATTTTACTCATCAAAACACTCCTACATATTAAATTTTTATATTTATCTTCCCATGTCAATTTCATCAAAAGTTGCCATATTCTTGTAAGTATAATTTGAAGCTTCTATTATATTAAACGCTAAAGCAGCTCCACTTCCCTCACCTAACCTCATATCCATATTTAATAGAGGGTCTAACTTCAATATATCTAATGCTCTTTTAGTTCCTGATTCTGCTGACAAATGAGATGCTATCATATATTCTCTAGTTTTTGGATTTATCTTATATGCAATTAATGCTGCTGCATAAGAAATAAATCCATCAATTACTACTGGAATTCTATTAGCACTACATCCTAATATAACACCTGCCATTGAACCTATTTCAAATCCACCTACTTTAGATAAAATATCTACTCCATCAGTTGGATTTGGATTATTAATTTCAATAGCTTTTCTAATTACTTCAGCCTTATGTTTTAGTCTCTCTTTCTTAAGACCTGCACCTATACCAGTAACCTCTAAAGGGTCACGCCCTGAAATTACAGATATTATTGCTGTACTTGGAGTAGTATTTGCTATACCCATCTCTCCAATACCAATAACCTTATAATCTTTTTCTATACACTGTTCTGCTATTTCAATACCTATCTCTAAACATCTAATAGCTTCTTGTTTACTCATAGCTGGACCTTTTGCCATATTTGATGTCCCTTTTCTTATCTTGTAATCTAACACTCCATCTAGTTTTTCATCACAGTTTATTCCTACATCTACAGCTACAACATCTGCCCCTACAAATTTACTTATTACTCCAACTCCACACAGACCTTTCGAAAAATTTGGGAATTGTAGTTTTGTTATATTTTGAGGGTCAGGTGCTACTCCTTCTTCATATACACCATGGTCTCCAGCAAAAGCTATTATAACTTTTTTACTTGTATCAAAAGTTTCATTACCAAATATTCCTGCTAATTGCATGCAAATATCTTCTATCTTTCCTAAGCTTCCAGTTGGATGTATGAGCCTGTCCAATCTCTGCTTTGTTTTTTCAATAGAAGAATTATCTAGAGAATATATGTTTTTTGATATACTTTCTAATAAACTCATTTTTTATCCTCCCAACATTGTTTTATTTTTTTAAATTATCTTTTTAGATAAAAAACACTCTTATTTTCTAAAAATTTCAACTTTTTATTTTTATTTTTACATACATACAAAAATTATTCTACATTTTACCTTAATTTCCTTTATTTTCTATTATCAATTTGCATACAATCAGATGTTTTTTGTAAAAATAGATTTAAAAGGACTTTAAGGAGATGATATTGTGGATGATTTTTCTAAATTAAAAAATTTATATGAAGATGGATATAGATGTATTTATCATGACTGTGTCGATAATAATTATACTATCTATCTTAAGAATTTTTATACGGAAGGTTCAGAAACTATCGAATTAAGTAGTGAATCAGATTTCTCACAATTCAAAGATTATATAGATGGACTTAGAATGTCTTAATCATTATGAAACCCATTAAAATAGGGAGTTTAACAACTCCCTATTTTGAAGTCACAATTTTTTTTATAAGCTTTAAAAGTTCGTCTCTATTTATTTCTCTTTGTTTTTTTCTGTCCTTATACTCTTGAAAGTTAACAACTTTTGTATTTGGTTTTTCCATAAACTCACTTCCCATTTAACATTATTAACTTATCTTAATATATTTTATTCTATACAATTTCTCTATTTCCTTCTATTTATAATACAAAATTTCTTAAATAATCCCAAATTTTCAAAACAAAATTTTCAAAATATACTAAAATCTACCTTTCAAATATAATATCAAATAAAATTTAATAATCTCCATACTTTATAGTATAATATACTAATAAAATATAATAAAGGAGATTTTAAATGAATATATTACAAAATGAAAATTTAATTATCGAATCAAGCATCTGTGGTGCTGAACTCACTAAAATATTTTCTAAAAAATATGATAGAAATATTCTTTGGGATGGTAATAAAAAATATTGGGGCAGACAATCACCAATATTATTTCCTATAGTAGGTAAACTTTTTGATAATGAAACAATAATAGAAGAAAATTTATATAGTATGACTCAGCATGGATTTGCTAGAGATATGGACTTTGAGATTGTAAATAAAGGAGATACATTCATATCTTATAAATTAACAGATAATGAATCTACTTTAAAAAAATATCCATATTCTTTTGAACTAATCATAAACTATACATTAAATGATAACAGTATTGATGTAGAATGGATTGTGAAAAATACTGACTCTAAAGATATATTCTTTTCTATAGGAGGACATCCTGCATTCAATCTTCCTTTTTATGAACAAAATGACTTTTCTAAATATTATCTTGAATTTAAAAGAAGAAATGATGTAGAAAAAATTAATTTAAATGGTTCTTTTACTGATGATATAACATTTATTGGAGATTTAAAAAGCTTACAATTAAATCCAGAATTGTTCAAAAATGATGCTTTGATATACACTAACATAGATGAAGTATCTATATGTAATAATGATGGCAGTAAATATGTAACCCTCTCTATGAAAGATTTCCCTCTAGTTGGTATTTGGACTCCTTATTATAGTGAAACTAATTCTACTGCTCCATTTCTATGTATAGAACCTTGGTACGGTCTTGCTGATAGTATACATTCTAATAAAATTTATACAGATAAGAAGTTCATTAATAAACTGAGTAAAGGAAAAGTTTTTACTGCTTCTTACAGTATAAATCTACACTAAATAAAAATAAGTTACTATGTTACCAAAGCGATAAAATATTTTAATATAAGTTACTATAAGAATATGAAGTAGTACTATATCAATATTCCTTAATCAAAAAATATTACTGGAATACAAAATTCCAGTAATATTTGGTAACTAAATAATATGTTTTTATATAAACCTATAAATGTCTTATTTTTTATAATTTAACAATACATACTTATATATGTTTTTTTAATTCTATTTAGAGCCTCATTTAATGTTTCTTTAGGACACCCCACATTGATACGGATAAATCCCTCTCCATCTTTTACAAAATAACTTCCAACTACCATAGTTAAATTTGCATGTCTAAAAAATGATTTAGATTCTTCTTCATTTTCAAATACTTCTCTCACATCTACCCAAGCTAGAAAAGAAGAGTCAGACTTCATAACCCTTGCTTTTGGTATATGAGTTTCAAAGAAGTCATAAACTATTTCAAAATTCTTTTCTACATAATTAGTCATCTCATCTAGCCATCTTTCACTTTCATTGTATGCTGCAACAATTGCTGGTATTGCAAATACATTTGGAGAAGTTATTGAATTACTTTTTAGTCTTTCTAATAAAGTCTCTCTAATTTTTAAATCTCTTATTAATACATACGACGTTTTTAATCCACCTAAGTTGAATCCTTTGTTAGGAGATACGCAGATTATGCTATTCTTATAAATTTCTGGATGAGCATTCCATAAAGACACAAATCTATAACCTTTAAATACTACATCCCTATGAATTTCATCACTTACCAAAAGTACATTATACTTCAAACATAATTCTGACACTTGATACAATTCTTCCTTTGTCCATATACGACCTGATGGATTTTGTGGACTACAGAATATAAATAATTTTATATTTTTGTGTTTCATTTTATTTTCCATGTCTTCTAAGTCTAAATGATATCTATTATTATTTAACTTTAATGAACTACAACATAACTTTCTATTATTATTTACTACAGCTTCTGCAAAAGGGTCATAGGCAGGTGTATTTATCAATACACCATCTCCCTCTTTAGTATATGCTTGGACTATATAATGAAGCGTTGAAACAGTACCAAAGGTTAACTTTATCCATTCTTTTTCTACATATACATCAAATCTTCTTTTATTCCAGTTTATAATAGCATCATAGAAGTCATCTCCTATAAAAGTATAACTATAATCTCCTACTGATGCTCTTTTTAAAATCGCTTCTTTTATAGCAGGGGCACATTCAAAATCAATATCAGCTAAATCCATAGGAATTGCATCTTCATTTAAGCCGAACTTTTCTTTAATTACATGGTTGCTCCATTTCCTACAATTCCCTTCTTTACGATTTAACACTTTGTCAAAATTATATTTCATAATTTTACTCTCCTAATATTATAAAATCTTTAGATGTTTTATTAAGTGGGACACCTTTTCCATCTATTATAACAACATCATCTTCTACTCTAACTCCCCCTATATTAGGAATATAGATACCTGGCTCACAAGACATTACCATTCCCTCTGTTAATATATCTTCACTATTTGGATTTAGAGTTGGAACTTCACCATCTCCAAGACCTATACCATGTCCCAATCCATGATTAAAATATTCACCAAATCCATGTTTATCTATAATTTTTCTGGCTACTTTGTCAACATCACTGGCCTTAACTCCTTCTTTTATTGATTCTATTGCAGATAATTGTGCCTCTAATACTACATCATATATCTCTTGAATAATTTCAGGAGGTTTACCTATAGATATTGTACGAGTCATATCTGATTGATAGCCTTGATAAACAACACCAAAATCTATCGTTATAGCTTCATTTGCTTTTAATCTTTTATTTGTAGGTCTTCCGTGTGGCATTGCTCCTCTTTCTCCTGATACTACTATTGTTTCAAAAGACATTCCACTTGCACCTTTTTTCAATGCATGATACTGAATTAGAGCTGATACTTCTAGTTCAGTCATATCTTTTTTAATCTCAGAAATAACCTTACTAAATACTTCATCTGTAATCTCACAAGCTTTTTTAATAAGCTCAATTTCTTCTTTAGATTTTATAGCCCTTAACTTCCATAATTCATTGGTCATTAAATCTATTTCAAAACCTGCATTTTTTAGCAAAATATACTCTTGTATACTCATAGCTTGATTTTCTATCGCTAACTTTTCTACATGCAATTCCCTTAATAACTCAATTATATCTGTTATATAAGAACCTTGAGATACAACTCTTTTTATGAAGCCAGTCGTTTTTTTATCTGCTTCATCAGTATATCTGCCATCTAGAATCTGATAATTTTTATCTCTAGTAACAAGCACATACACGCCACTACCTGATAGTGCTCCTATATATCTTTTAGTATTTTTTGCTTTAATCAAAAGAGCGTCAACACCTCTTTTATGTATTAAATCTACTAGTCTATCTATTGTATTATTCATAGTAAAATATTAGAAATCCAGTCCTAAATCGTCTAATAAGTCTTCTTCTTCTTTAGAGAATATATTCTTACTTTCTTCTTTTTGTTTTTTATTATTTTGTTGACGTTCCATTATTTTAAAGAATGGCCAATATAATAAAACTGCTAATACTAATTGCAATGCATTTGCTAATATGGAATGCCAATCCCCATTAGTTAAAAACCCTTCTAAGAATACACCTACATATGGAGGGTCAAATACTGGTTTTGCTAACCATCCCCAGTGCATAAAAAACATTGGTAATGTACCTATTATAGCTCCACCAAATACATGTGGTATAAACATTATTGGATTTAATATTATTGGTGCACCAAATAATATTGGTTCATTTATCCCAAATAATGCAGGGAATAGCGATACACGTCCAATTTTCTTATAAGAGGAATTCTTAGATAACATACATGCAATTACACAACCTATACTAATTCCACAACCTGTAAATCCAAAGAATGCACTTGAAGCTCCTGCTGTAAAGAAATGAGGTATTGTTTCCCCAGCTTGCATAGCTGCTATATTTTCAGCTATAAATGTAATCATTATAGGTCTAGTTATAGGGCTAAACACTGATGAATGTATTCCAAAAAAGAATATAGTACATATAGCAAAATTAAGTGCAAGAACTGACCATGGATTATCCATACTTCCTACTAATGGAGATAAAAATTGAGTAAGTATCTGTGGAGGTAATTCTCCAAACACTTTTAATGAAACAAAACGAGCAACTATAAAAGTACCACAAACTATTATAGTTGTTGGTATTAATTCAAAAGACCTAGATACAAAATCAGGTACATTTTCTGGCATTTTTATTGTAATATTTTTCTTACTACAGAAATTATATAACTCCACAGAACCAAGTCCTGCTATCATCCCTGTAAATAACCCCTTAGCTCCTAAGTTTCCTATTTCTAATGCTCCATCTGGTGTAAATGATGCTACTAGGAATAGAAAGGAAAAAGTTGATAGTGTAACACAACCTGGTATATATAATTTATAATAATTACCTAGATTAAAAGCAATACACATACAGGCATATAACCCTATCAGTCCGATGGAAAGACTTACTGGTAAGTCTAATATTGCTGCGTTATTCAATATGAATTTGCTTATTGAATTATTTTCTCCAAGCATGTTTGGAAGTGCTGGAAGTATTGCAAATATACTTCCTAATATTGTAAATGGTGTCATAGCAACCATACCAGCCTTTATAGAACCAAGGTGACGTTGATTGTCAACCTTGTGAGCTAAAGGCATAAATACTCTATTCATAAATGCTTCAAATTTTGAAAACATATTTAATCCCCCTTTTCCCTCGGTATTCTAATTATCCTTGAGCTAATTGATGTTTCTTATAAGTTATTAATGCTAACTTCATAACTGTAGCTCCATCCATTTTCCCATATACATCTTTATCTATTACTGCAAAAGGTTTATTTTTTGGCTCTAATATTCCTTTTAAGAAGTCTATTTTGTGAGCTATTTGAGGACCTATAAGTACTATATCCCAATCATCAATTTCACTTTCTATTGAATCTGCTGGTATAGCTGTGAATTCAAAATCTTTTTCATTAAGTTTGGCACTTTCTTTTACTACCTTTTTCATATTTTGCATTAGCATATTAGTCGAAAATCCACCTGCACAACATAATAATATCTTCATAATAATTCCTCCTAAAATTTGTATTTTTTATTATCTCTTAAAAGTATTTAAAACTTTTTAAAAGAAATTTTATATAAATAATCTATTTATACACTACAATTACTTATCAAAACAATATATCAAAGCCTCTATCAAATCTTTTGCTAGTTGAGAAGTCATATAGTGGTCTTGAGCATGTACCATTAAAAGACTCATTGCTGGGCTTTCAACATCTTCATTTAAATCCTGAGTTATTAATTCTGTCTGTATTCTGTGTGCTTCAACATCTATTTTGCGAGCCTCCTCTATCAATAATTTTGCTCCTTTAAAATCTTTTGCCTTCACTTTTTTTAAAGCTTCGAAGGCCTTTGATTTACTTTCTCCTGCAGTTGATATAAGCTCCATTATTTGTACTTCTGTTGACATTTTTTTATTCTCCTTTATATAAAATTTCTTATATACTTATATTTTTCTTCATCAAAATTTAAAATTAACTGTGTATACAATCTTATAATGGCATCTAAATCTTTATTACTTACTATAGAAAATGCACAATGACCATATCTAACTGGTACACAAGTTACTACACAAGGTTTCCCTTCATTTACAAGATGTGCTTCTCCTCCATCAGTCCCACCTGATTCAAACATATCATGTTGAAGTAATATATTATTTTCATCAGCAATTTCTATTACATAATCCACCATTTTTCTACTAGGGACTAGAGTCCTATCTCTATGCATTAGCATTATACCTTTATCAATTTGTTTCTGATTTGTATAATCTCTCACAAACTCATTCTTAGTACATGCTACATCTATTACAAATACTATATCGGGATTTATTAACTGTGTTGATGTCTTTGCCCCTCTTATTCCAACTTCTTCACTACTTGTAGCTACAAAATGAATATTACAATTTAGATTTTCTTTCTTAAGTTCTTTTAAAACTTCTCCCATCACAAAGCATCCTATTCTATCATCAAAAGCTTTTCCCACTAATCGGTCTGGCAAAGTAAATTCCTCAAAGTTTGTCGTATATGTTACCATATCACCAACATTAATCCCTAAATTAT
Source organism: Clostridioides sp. ZZV15-6383 (assembly GCF_020657735.1). Classification (NCBI taxonomy): domain Bacteria; kingdom Bacillati; phylum Bacillota; class Clostridia; order Peptostreptococcales; family Peptostreptococcaceae; genus Clostridioides; species Clostridioides sp. ZZV15-6383. The sequence continues at coordinate 28,380 of NZ_JAGWCV010000038.1, forward strand.
GTACCTCCTCTTCTGTATATGCTCCAATATCTGCATATATATTTTCAGCTTTACCATCATTGTATGTTGCATTTATAATAGCAGGGATTTTTTTCCCTTCTTTTGTTGTAATTCTAACTTTTTGTACAAACTGTGCAAGAGGTTTTACCCCTCCTATTGTTATTAGGTGAATCATGCCAAGTTTGTCTATACTTCTCACCATAAATCCAACTTCATCCATATGAGCACAAACCATTATGTTTGGTGCATTTTCATCTTTTATCTTAGAAAAGATTATACTACCTAGCCCATCACATATAACTTTATCACTATAAGCTTTTAGCTCTTCTAGTAAAACATGTCTAACCTCTTCTTCATTAGATGCTATACCATCTGCTTCTGATAATCTCTTAAAAAACTCTATATTCATGTCTAACCTCCCAGATAGATTTTTAACTTATACATAAACTCTTCATAGGATTGTGACTTATTTAGCATATCTACCATATCCTTATCAGCCATAATCTTACTTAGATATTTAGATATTTGCTTATGAAGCTCTAGATTTCCCTTTATTAATGAAATCATGAAAATAATCTTTGGTACTCTATTTTCATAACTAATATCAGTTTGTATCAAGGCTACTGATATAATATTTTTATTACCTGTCATTTCAATTGGATGAGGTATCGCCACACCATTTGTATAAATAGTACTCAAATAGCTTTCTCTTTCCCACACATCTTTAGGATATGTTTGAGAACAAGCTCCTTCATCAACTATACATTGTGACATACTATCAAGGATATTCTTATATTTGATTTTTTCTTTTATACACCTAAAGTGATTCTTATCAAATAGACCTAATATATATTGTTTTGGGCTTGATATATTTCCTATATGGTCTGCAAATCTAATACTTTCTTTAATATCCAAATAATCTAGTTCGTCTAAAATTTCATTTATAAGTATAACTGGAGCATTTATTTCAAATAAAAGATTTGTTATTGAAAAAATCAAGTCTGGTGCAAATTCTATTACAGCTTTTTCTTCTAATAATGAAAAATTTCTTATCTCAGCATTTGGAAATATCTCTTTAAGTCTTAAATTTATCAAAAATGCACTGCCTCCACCAGAAGAGCATATTATTGCTATCTTATATTTTTTATTAAAGTTAGCCTCTTCTCTCTTTTCGAAAGGAACAGCAATATGAGTAGCTATAAAACCTATTTCATCTTGACTTATTTTTATATGATACTCATTTTCTATGATTTTTGAAAATTGAATAGATAAATTAAAAACAGTTGGATACTGTTGACTTATTTTAACTGAAAAAGGATTTATTATCTTGTGATTCTTCTTTATACGTTCTATTAAACATGCAATATGTAAATAAAATAAGTTGAGAAACTCTTTATCTTCTAAAAAGTTAGAGTTATACTTTTTATCTATATCTTTAAAAAATTCACACATAATATCTTGAAGTTTATTTTTATCTATATTCTTTATGGTGGCTTTCTTATCTTTAGTCCTTAATTTTATAAGCTGCTTTAAATAATACTTTTCATCATAAGTAAGGTTACATTTTTTATCTCTAAAAATTTTATCTAATAATTCATCTATAATTAAATCTTCTGTATATGATTCTAAATCACTAACATTTCTTGCTACTCTCATGCTAACTCTTATATACAATATAATAATTTGTGCTAATATTTCCTCGAGTTCTGTTAGGTTGACTTCTAAATCATGTTCATTAAGTACATTTTTTATTGTACTTCTGATATTATCTAATTTAAAATTATCTATAAACTTATTTCTGTACTCTATTATATTTCTATTCCCTTTAAAATAACTCTCCACTAATCTGCTTTGAATTTCTTTTATAGACCCTTCTATTTTAATTCCATAATGAGCCTTTCGTTCCAATTTTAATTCTGTATCTTTTATCTTTTTATCTACCTTTTTTAAATCATTTTTTATTTGAGATGAACTTACTAAAAATTTTTTACTTAACTGTTCTATAGTTTTATAACCTTCATTTACTAAAAGTTCTACTATTATAGATTCTAACCGTTGTTCTGGATTTTCAACTAAATCTGAGGGTAAGTTTTTTAGGTAATGCTCGAATTTATCTTGGTCCTTAATATTTAGAATATATCCTAGTTTAGACTTATATTCTAATTTGAAACCATTACATTCTTTTATAGTTTCTATATTTTTTATTTCATTTCTGATAGTTCGAGTAGATACCCCAAACTTATCTGCAAAATAATCTATATTTAGATAACCACTACTATTTTTTAATGTTTCAAGAATAATGCGTTCTCTCATATACCCACCTCCCTCAGTGTTATTATCACGTTTTTCAAAGTAGTATTAAACAAAAATATTTTCTTATCAAATCAACATTTTTGTTTTAATTTATCGAATTTTATATCCTAGTATATTTTAACACCAAAATTTAATATACATATTTCATAATAATAAAATATATAGTTCAATTTTTATTATATTTTAATTATATATGTAATACTTTACCAATAAAAGCTGATATTTTTCATCAATTAAATGAAAAAAATACACCATTATACCTATAATTGATATAAACTTTTCATATAACAAATATCCTAAACTTATCTAAAATAAATTTAGGATATTTTATTTTTTATGCTTTATTCACAGACCCACAGACTTTAATCTTTTCTTTTACAAAATCCTTTACTGATTGAAGACCTGATAATCCATATTTCTTAGGGTCTATAACTTCATAATCTTCATTTAAAACCTTTTTAACACCATTACTATATGCAATTCTTAATTCAGTTGCATAGTTAACTTTTACTATACCTCTTCTTATAGCCTCTTTTATAATATCATCATGTATTCCTGAACCTCCATGCAATACTAAAGGTACTGAAACTACTTTTTTAATTTCTGATAGTCTGTCTAAATCTATTTTAGGGTCACCCTTATATAATCCATGTGCAGTACCTATAGCTATAGCTAATGAAGATACTCCTGTTCTATCGACAAACTCCTTTGCCTCTTTTGGATTTGTATAATCATTACTATCTCCACCATCTAAATCATCTTCTTTTCCGCCAACTTTTCCAAGTTCTGCTTCCACTGGTATAAAAGACGGGCTACATGCTTTTACTACTGACTCAGATAAAGATATATTATTTTCAAAACTTTCATGAGAACCGTCTATCATTATTGATGTATAACCATTTCTTAAAGCTTTCATCGCAAGGTCAAAACTTGAGCCATGGTCCAGATGCATTGCTACAGGTATCTTTACTCTTTCCGCAGCAACCTTTGCATTTGCTAGATAATAATCAAGCCCTGCATACTTTACAGTAGACGGAGTAGTTTGTAATATTACTGGAGAATTTAACTCCGCAGCAGCTTCTATAACAGCAATTACCATCTCCATATTTTCCACATTAAATGCTCCTACTGCATATCCTTCATCTTGTGCTTTTTTAAGCATAGATGTTGTTGTTACTAATGCCACATTGATACCCCCCAAATTATTTAATTATAAGATTTTAATCATACTTTTAATATTCATATATTGTTACACCTTTTACTACTCGATTTACTGTTCCTGTAGCTGATGGTGTATCTGGTTTATTTCCAACTTTTATCGATACAAATAGTGCTATAGTTTGTGCAAACAGTATGTATGGCATTGCAAGATACACATCTGGTAATTTATTATATTTTTCTCCAAACTCAAACTTTATTCCTGAGAAGTTACTGTCATTTTTTACTGACACTGCACAAGTTAATTTAGCAATTTTATCTCTTTTTATCTCCTCTAAAACATCTAAGTCATATTTTCTTGTATATGAACAGTTAGATACAAATTCAAACACAAATGTCTTTTCATCAATAAATGATTTTGGTCCATGTCTAAATCCCATAGGAGAATTATATACTGTAGCTATTTTACCTGCTGTAAGTTCTAAAAGTTTTAGTTGTGCTTCTTCTGTCAAACCTCCTAATCCTCCTGAACCTAGATATACAACTCTATCAAAATCTTTATTTATTAACTCATGTATTTCATCTTTTCTATCTATAACAGTCCTTCCCATTTCAATTATTGTATGTATATATGACTTCTCTGCATCATCTTCTAAACTATCGAATATCAATATAGCAGATAACATCATACATGAAAAACTTCCTGTCATAGCAAAACCTTTATCATTTGATTTTGATGGCATTAATAACAAGTAATTATTTTCATCATTTTTAGTCATCTTAGCCAATTCTCCTTCTGGATTGCAAGTTATAGCTAAATGATAAAAATTATCTACAATCTGATTCCCTAAATTTAAAGCCGCCAAACTTTCAGGACTATTTCCACTTCTTGCAAAGGAAATTAATAATGTTGGTACATCTTTTTTTAAGTAATCATATGGATTAGAAACTATATCCGTAGTAGGTATTGCTTCAAATATGTATTTTCTTATATCATTTTTATTTTTAAGATAAGGAAGTATTGAGTTGCCTACATAAGCTGAAGTTCCAGCACCTGTAAATATAACTCTAAACTGTCCATGATTATTACCTATTTTATCTATAAATTTACTTAGTTTTTCTTTGTTGGATTTATAGATTTCATAAGTTTCTAACCATAATTCAGGTTGTTGTTTTATTTCATTAGTTGTTATTATTGCACCTAAATCTTTTAATTTTTGTTCTTCTAATTTAAACATTTTCATTCCCCTTTCATACTTGCAATATTTATTTTTGGTAATGAGGTTATAACCACTTTTAAGTGTAAAAAAATATACTCTATACATTTTGATTGCTCTGATAGGTTATTTTTAGTTTATCTTAAACAATTTAATAGAATAGTACTATAGACGTTTTGGCATCTTTATTTTATGATAAAAATTTATTTAAACCAAAGTGGTAATTACCACTAATCCAAATATAAATTAATTTGAATTTTTTGTCAATACATAAAATATTTATATCAATCAATTTTATGGATATTCTTTAAAATTAATTGATAATTTTTCTTTATTTAACTACTTATTTATTTGCATAAACTCCACATTTATTTTTTGACACAAAGTTTACAAATTTATGTGTCTGAATTATAATCAGTTCTGTAAACATAAAAAACCTAGGAGAAAGTATTATGAAAAATATAAAAATAGGTATGATAGGTCTTGGCTCTATAGCTCAAAAGGCATATTTACCTGTATTAACAAAATCTGAAAGATTTGAATTTGTGGGAGCTTTTACTCCAAATAAAGCCAAAAGAGAAAAAATCTGTAGTGATTATAGACTCACGCCATTTGATTCTATTGAGTCCTTAGCAAAAAAATGTAATTGTATTTTTCTACATAGCTCTACAGAAACACACTACGAAATTATAAAGATATTATTGAATTTAGGTGTTCACGTATATGTAGACAAACCTCTTGCTTCAACAGTAGAGCAAGGAGAAGAGCTTATAGAGTTAAGTATGAAAAAAAACTTAAATTTAATGGTCGGATTTAACCGTAGATTCTGTCCTATGTACAAAGAAATTAAAAAGAATGCAACAGAAATTGTGTCTATCAATATATGTAAACATGGATTAAATTCTCTAAGGAATGTTAGATTTGACAGTACACTTATAGATGACTATATACATGTTATTGATACTGCTTTATGGTTAGCAGATGACGATATCGAAATCAATGGAGAGGATTTATTTTTAACAAACAATAATAATCTAATATTTGTAAGTCATAAGTTTAAAAGTAAGGATTTCTCTATAAATACCTCTATGCATAGAGATTCGGGAACAAAATTAGAACAAGTTGAAATTCTTTCAAAAGGTAAGATTCAAAGAGTTAAAAATCTTAATGTACTGGAAACAGAGGAAGGTGGAAATCTAACTTCAAAACAAAGTGGTGCATGGGTAGATATATTAAAACAAAAAGGTTTTGAGGATATAGCAAATCATTTTATTGATTGTCTAGAAAATAATAGAAAACCAGCTATTAGTGGAGAAGAATGTATTAAGGCTCAAAGATTAATAGGGAAAATTATAAGTTCTGTAAAATAAAATTTATTATAAAAATAGGCTAGGGGAAAATACGGGTCTTTAAAATAAAGTGTGTATTCTTCTAAAAAGTGGTGATAATTAAAATATTAAATATCACTATATAAAGGAAGGTGCACACTTTTTATGTTTAACAAAAACGAAATATTAAAAAAACTTATTG
>NZ_JAGWCV010000039.1:0-34038 GCF_020657735.1 Clostridioides sp. ZZV15-6383
ATTTTAATACCAAAATCAATCTCACATTTTAATATGAAGTCAGATATATTATTCATCATTTTAGCCATATTTTTATTTATAGCTTTTTTCCAAACAAAAGTATATCTAATGGCAGATGAATCTATATTTCCTCTAATTCGAGAATAAGTCTTATATAATTTTTCTAAATTTATCTCCTAAATAATTTGACTTAATAACCTTACAGAATCATCTTTTGGAATCATGTAATCAATATTTAGTGGTAATTTAAATTGATAATTATCACCATAAGTAGCATAATCCACTTATATAGTATTCTGTTTTTGGCATACAATTATTATACAAGAATCCCAAGCTCTTTTGAACTTGGTATTTATTTTTTTATACAAAAACAGGGAATAGCACTATTTTCTAGTGCAACAGCCCCTTTTATATGTTAAGCTCTAAATTTAATTAGTTCAAGCGTATCATTTAATACCAATAAACTATCTATTTGAATCATTAACCATTTACTTCCATTAAAAAAATTTACTTCATTATATATTTGTTTGATATAATCACAACAAGTATTAATAAATAAATCAACCTCTACTCTATTACTCTCATTTACAATAACCAAAGCTTTAAAAGAACCCTCTTGTGGATATAAAGTACACAATGATTTCCCTCTTTTTTTGTATTTTACATTCCAACCTCTTTGCATTGAACACTTACTATATTCAAGCTTAGGTTCTACATTATAAGTAGAAACCAAAGTTTTATTTAACTTGTCCCATAATAGATTATTAATAAATTCATTAATTTGTTCAAACGTCGGTTTAGTATCTTGAAAAAACGCATCTTGCCAATTCATATTCATCATCCTTTCTATTGTTCAATAGGAACTGGAACAATCCAATGCTCCAGATATGCCACTTCTGGTGTAGTAGGGTAATACATCTCGATTGCAAAATCAGTAGTTGTTAAATTATGCTTCTTCATCCATCTTTCCATAAATTTATCCGCTTTAAAAACAGCTGAATCAACTAATTCATTAAAATTTTCTGCTTCAAACCCACATACTAAATACTCTTTAGCTGGCAACTCAAAAGTACTATATCCTTCTACTGATGTACCCGGCTCTACCTCTACGCCTGCCATATACATACAATTTCCTTCTTTTGCATTTCCCATATAAAGAGCAGCAAATTCATTTCCACCTGGAATTTGATTTGGTATATTGTGTTTTTGACTTCCAAGTTTCATCCATAATTCCTCTACTATTGCAATGCCAGTTGTTTCACCACCCACCAACTGACAAATAGGTACTTCTATTTCTATTCCAACAAACATCCTTGGATTACTCAATGTCTTACGAGTGACTTCAATCACTATATCATCTGCAATCAGTGGAACACCTTCATCAACCATAGCATAATTTAAGATTAATTCTGGCTTAATAAAGTGATTGAGTTTTACTGGATTCGCTCTATATTTTTCTGGAGTTAATCCGTATGCTTTTTTAAAGGAACGTGTAAATGTCTCATGACTAGCAAATCCAAAATTTAAAGCTACATCAAGTATACGATTCTTATGTTCTGCTAAGTATTCAGAAGCTCTTGCAAGACGACGAAGCTTTATATACTCCATTACAGTCTTATTTACCAATCTTTTAAATAGTCTCTGATAGTAAAATGGTGATAAATTTGCTTTATTTGCTAATTCATTAATTGATATTTCTTCTGATAAATTTGCTTCTATTAAATCCAATGTAATTTGAATAGACTCCCATGCATGCATATTATAACTCCTCCTGATATTTTTGTTACTCTTATCCTTTATAGTATCAAAACTAGAAAAAATGTTCTTGATAGATAGTGCCCTTTTTAATTTTCTTATATGATAGTACTAAATCTCATCGCTTTATTATAAACATAAAATATATAAACATAAAATATAGCAAATCTTTAAATAAGATTTGCTATATTATATATTTTATTAAACTATTTTTAAATACTTCATTGATTTCCTTATGAAAGAACTCTTTCATATCATCTAATTGTTCTTTATCATATACATACTTACCATATCCAAATTGACCATATTTAAACTTCCTAGCCTCATTTTCCATTGGTAATAATGTATCTGGATAAATTTCTAATATTCTATTCTTTGCTTTAGTTGTATATCTATGAGATATAACTTCAAATATAATTTTTTTATCAAAATCCTTTGGTAAAGCTTCTTTTATACTTTTAATCAAACTTTTATATTCTTCTTTCCAACCTTCATATAAAAATACAGGTGCTATTATAAAACCAATCTGATATCCAGCTTTAGCAAGTTTTACAGCTGATTCTATTCTTTTCTTGGCAGAGGCTGTATAATGCTCATGTCCATCTATAATTCTAGGTGTGTTTATACTAAATCGTATTTCCGTATGATTATTATGTTCAGCGTCCAATAAGCTATCTATATCACTGTATTTAGTAACAAATCTAAATCTTCCTTTTTCTTCTCTTCCAAAAAACTCTATTGTTTTTTTCAACGAATTAGTATATGGTTCTACGGGAACTGGATCTGATGTAGCCGCACCTTCAAATATAGTTATTTGTGGCTTTCTATCTTCAATATATTTCTTTGTTTGTTCAAGTATTTCATCTATATTTACAAACACTCTTATAAATGGTTTATCACCTAATTGTGTATTTAAATAACAATATTCACATCTTCCCATACATCCACTAACAAGTGGTAATTGATAATTAGCAGAAGGTTTACATGTTTGAAACTTTAGACTTTTTCTAATCCCAACTACCATAGTTTGTTTTCCACTCCTATATTGTTCATATAGATTTTCACCTGGAATATATTCCTTAATTCTATTTGATGATATCTTAATTATCTCTACATCTTTATTGTCTTTAAATTTATCGTATATATTTTTACCTACGTCAGTGTCTAAGGTTCCTTTTTCGAATATTATTCTTTTAGGATTAAACATTTATTTCACCTCTACTTAAAGTTTTTAAATCGAAGATTTTTATAAAATATTACTTAATTAATCTTCCCTTTTTTAAACCCCTTTATTTATTAGAAAGTAAAATAAAAGTTTAAGACAAGTTTTATGTATACTACTATTCATAAATTTTTTACTATTAATTATTTATAAGTTTTTTATCATTAAGAAATAATTTTTATCTAAAATTAAATGTAAAGTGAAACTATATAGACTTATGGTACTTTATTTGTTCCTTATTAAAATACTTTGGATATCTCTAATGATGAAGATATATTTGATTTCATACAAAAAGAGTGCCTCATGAACTAAAAAGTTCATTTTGAGACACCTCATTTTTATCATTGATATTAAATACTTTTTACAAATTTACTTCAATACATTCAAATTTAAACTTATAATTCTATCAACATACTCATAAGTTTATTACTTCTTTGAACAAATGAATCTAACTCATCTGGTTTTAATTCTTTATTAGAAAGTAAAGCTAAGTCTGCTATCTGATTACAAATAAGTGCAACTTTATCTTTCTTTTCCTCATTATCTTTAAGAGAAACTAATTTTTTAATGATTGGGCTGTTTTCATTTATCACAAGAGTCTTTTCTTCCTCGAAGTTCATTCCTAAATCCATTCCAGCAAATCTTGACTGCATTTCTGCCATTCTAATAGATTGTTCAGATACTAACACCATAGCTGGAGTATCTTCATTTTTTAATCCTTCTACAGAATAATTCTTCACTCTTTCTCCAACAGCTTCTTTAAATAAACCTTCTATCTTAGCTACCTCTTCTTTATTCTCTTCACTATCTTTGTTTTCATTTTTATCTTTTAATACATCAGAAAGGTCTGCATCTATTCTATTAAACTTAACACCATTTTCTTTATATTCCATAAAGGAAATAAAATGAGTATCTATTGATGAGTTTAACACAACAGCATTTAAGTCATATTCTTTAAATAATTTAACGTATTGTGATTGCTGTTCCTTATCACTTACATAGAACACTTTATTTTCATGTTTGTCCTTACATTTTTCTAGATAATCTTGTAATGTTATATACTCATCATCAATAGTTTTAAATAATATACATTCCTTTACTTTTTCGTAGAAACTTTCATCTTTTAAGCAACCATATTTAATAAATATTTGTATGTCATCCCAGAACTTATTGTATTCTTCTCTTTCATTTTTACAAAGAGATTTTAACTTATCTGCTACTTTTTTAATTATATGTTTAGAAATTTTACTTACATCTCTATCATTTTGTAAGAAACTTCTAGATACATTTAATGGTAAATCTGGGCAGTCTATAACACCTTTTAATAAAAGTAAAAATTCTGGTATAACTTCTTTTATATTGTCAGCCACAAACACTTGATTGTTGTATAATTTTACTTTTCCTTCAGTCAATTCAAACTCATTTTTTAATTTAGGGAAGTAAAGTATACCCTTTAGATTAAAAGGATAATCTACATTTAGATGTATCCAGAATAAAGGTTCATCAAATACATGGAACACTTTTCTATAAAACTCTTTATATTCCTCATCAGTACAGTCTTTTGGAGATTTTAACCATAGAGGATTAGTGTCATTTAAAGGCTCAATTACCTTTGCATCTACAACTTCTTCTTCTTTTCCATCTTCCTTTTGTTTTTTAGCTTTTTCTTCTGCTTCCTTAGCTTCTCTTTCTAATCTTTCAACATCTTCTAAATATATTTCTACTGGTAGGAAAGAACAGTATTTATCTATTATCCCCCTTACAGTAAATTCATCTAAAAACTCCTTACTATCATCATCAATAAATAGTGTTATAGTGGTTCCTCTCTCCTGTCTAGTATCTGATTCAGATATTTCATATTCTGTACCACCTTCAGATATCCATCTTACAGGAGTTGCCCCTTCTGTATATGAAAGTGTATCTATTTGAACCTTTTTAGACACCATAAATGCAGAATAAAATCCTAGTCCAAAGTGACCTATTATGTCATTTGATTCTTCCATCTTATCCTTATATTTATTAAAGAAATCTTCAGCACCTGAAAAAGCAACTTGATTTATGTATTTTTTTATCTCTTCTTCAGTCATACCAATTCCATTATCGATAAATTTAAGTGTACCTTCTCCTTTATTTACAGATACTGCAATTTTATAATCTGATGACTCATCTTCTGATATTTCTCCTAATGATACAAGTCTTTTATGTTTGCTTACTGCATCACATCCATTACTTATAAGCTCTCTTATAAATATGTCTTTATCAGAATATAACCATTTTTTAATTATAGGAAAAATATTTTCTGTATGAATTGAAATACTCCCTTTTTCAAACTCCATTTTTATCCCTCCTCATTTTATAATTACTATTTTAATTTTTTTAAAATAGTATGTCAATATATTATAAGCATATTATTTTAAAATAAAATAATTTATTTTTCTTATCTAATTTAATTATTCTTCTTTTAAAATTTCTTTCACTTTTGAGTTATTATACATGCTATTAGGCACCTTATTAACTAATTTTTTTAATGTCAATTTAGAGCTTTTTACATCACCTTTATTATAATACATCATACCTAAGTTATAGTAAGATTCATCAAAGTAAGAATCTTTTTCTGAGTAATTTTCTACATACATTTTATAATATTCTTCAGCAGTTTCATAGTCTTTTAACCTTTCACTAAGAACAGCAACTTGATAAGTTGCTTCTGAAGTATTTCCTTTATTTTCACCTATATCTGCAACTTTCTTATACAGTTGTATGGAAGACTTTGTTTTCTTTTCTGATTTTAAAGTATTCGCTTTAGACATCAGTTCATCCTCTGTAAATAAATCAAAATCTTCATCACTTTCTACAATATTTTTTTTAGATTTTACATCTTCTTTATTAATGTTTTTATTACTCTTGTCAATATTAGAAGTCTTATCAACATTCTCATTTTCTTCTTTATTGTTTTTTTTGTTATTCAAACTAGAACCTATTGCTTCTTCGCCTTTAGGTTCATTATTTTCAGATATTTTATTTGTTGAATTATTCATCTTATAAGAACTATATATATTTTGTCCTATTAATAATACACCTAATATTATTGCTATATATAGGTACTTATTTTTTTTAAGACTTTTTTTAAGACTTTTTTTATCATTAGAACCTGAACTTTTCTGATTTTTACCTGTACTCTTTTCTTTAGGCAGGTTCTTAGTTCCATCAATTTTAGAACTATTACTACTTTTGTGTAAAAACTCATTCTTATAATTATCTACATTTGCATTGCTTTTAATTTGTATATTAGCACTATTATATATATCTAATGCACTATGTTCTTGATTTAATAAATAATTTTCTTTATCAATAGTCTTCAATATTTCTAGACATTCATCAAATTTTATATATTCTTCTTCCTTATCATAAAGTAAAGCAAGAAGCTCATAAGGTTCTATTAAATCACAATATTGCTCAGTTATAAGCTTAAAACCTTGTATAGCTTCTTTATACATTCCTTTGTTTATTAACCTTATAAATTGATTGTACCTTTCAAAGAAAATTAAAAACTCATCAGATGTAAGCATGTTTATATACTTTTCACACAGAGCAGTTTTTTCACAAATTAAACTCTTGTAGAAACTTTCTACAGCCTCATCAAAATTACATTTTAGTAAGTTTACAAGACCTGTAAGATTTAATATATCAACATCATCTGGATTTAAATCTCTTGCTTCTTTTAAAAACTTCAATCCACTTGATATACAATTATTATTTATATTATTAATAGATTCATTATATAGAGAACATGAGTCTTTTTTATTGAATTTTAATATATCTTTTTTTATATCATTTAAGTTTAAAATAAATACCACCTCATGCCTTAAGTATTAATTAATGTTATTTCTAAACAAGAGAGTTTACCATATCTTCTTCACTTACTATACTTGTTACTTTTACACCAAAGTTTAAATCTACTACCACTACTTTTCCATAAGCCAACACTTTATTGTCTATTAGTATCTCTACATCTTGTTCTGCTAAAGTATCCAGTTCAATAAGAGAACCTTTATGTAGATTCAAAATATCTCTCAAACTCATCTTAGTTCTTCCTATAACTACAGATAACTCCAACTTAAGGTCAAGTATCCTCTGTATATTATTTCGGTTAGCTTCAGAGACATCTAAAGCTAATTCGTCATCTCCATCAATTTCACTTCCAACTTTATCATTTAACAACATCTTTGCTTCTTCATCTGAAATAAGATTACTATTGTCCATAATTACACCTCTTTTCCGACAGCATCATTTATTTTTACACCTTTTTTACTTGATATAAACCCTGGCGTTGCTGTATATGATTTTGAATTTTCTACAAATACATCTATATAATCATTTATTTTTTTATTGGTTACTATTACATCTCCAACCTCTAGTTTAAGTAAATCTTCAACATTAATTGATACTTTACCTATCTCTGCAATAACTGATAATTCTATATTAGATACGCTATTGTAGATTGTTTGTGCAAATTCTTCTGAATCGTCTCCTACATCACTATCTAAAAATTCTACAACAGAGATACTTTCTAGCATAGCCTCCAAACCATTGTATGGGAAACAAAGAGAAACATTACCAACATGCTTATTATCATTCATCACTTTTAAATCTACAATACATACGGGAGCAGTTGGAGAACACAATTGTGGCAGATTAATATGCGTATGTGTATCTAATACTTGTATGTTTTCAAAACCCTCAAATAAATGCATATTTCTTACCAAATCTTCCATAAGATGTAAAAGCACTTTCTTGTCAAGTTCTGTAAACTCTCTATCATTATCTCTTACAACTCCACTCCCTCCAGCTGTTACATCAATCCACATATCAGCTACACTTCTATCTATTCTAAAAGAAAAGTTTTTCATAATAGGTTCCATTGAATTTTGTACTACTACACATGAAGACGTCACTTTATCTAAAAAAGTTTGATAATTTACTTGGTCTATACTATCAACAACCATACTAGAATTACACTTAAGTTCATAAACTATATAATTTTTATACTTTTTACAGAATTCATCTAATAAAAAATTTAAACAAGTTAAATTTTCTCTTGAATAACTCTGAGGTTTGCCGAAATCATACTCTTTCATATCATACATGAATATTCCTCACCTTACATAATTATTTAGCTCTTAAATTATTAGCTATTTGCCACATTTCATCTGCTGTCTTTATCCCTTTTGAATTCATTTGAAATGCTCTTTGAGTGGCTATTAAGTCAACGAATTCTTCTTGCAAAGAAACATTTGACCTCTCCCTATAGCCTTGAACTATATCTACTTTTGCAACTTGTTTAATCTGTGCTGCATCAGTTGCAACAAATAGACTATCTCCTTCAGATATAAAATTTTGAGTTCCTATAGGTTGATATAAATTGATTTTGCCTATTTTCTTATTATCTACGAACAAATCTCCATTTCTTGAAACGGTTAAATTTGTGTTATCTATATTCGTATTATTATAGTTATATCCTGCGTCAAATTGAACATCTAATGTATTTCCATTATCATCTACAATCTTACCTAAAGCATCTACATTAAATCCACCATTTCTTGTATATGCGTATGTACCATCTTTTCTTATCACTCTAAAGAATCCTTCTCCATCTATAGCCAAATCACTCTTACTATCTGTAGGAGCCAATGCACCTTGTTCATAAATTCTCATGGGAGCTGATGCCTTAGCTCCTGTTCCAGTCGATATATCATTACCATTTGTAGGATATGATGGTCTGTTTAGTACTTCATCCACTAAATCAGAATACCCCATATTTATTTTTTTGTATCCTGTTGAATCAGTATTAGCTATATTGTTAGATATTATATCCAGTTTACTTTGATTTGCTGATAAAGCTGTTTTACTAGTATAAAACATTGTGTACATAAAAATTCACCTCCTATTGCCTATCTTACTGAACCAATTTCACTTGCTATTTTTGCTAATTTAGAATCCATAGCTTGAATTATTTTTTGGTTTGCCTCATATTCTCTCGATATTGTCATCATATTATTAATTTCAGATACCATATCTACATTAGAAGACTCTATAGCACTTTGTATTGTAAGTGCATCATTTACTTTTACAGCTCCTCCTCCAGAATACAAGTTATCTCCTTCTTTTTTTAACTTATTATAGTCATTAAAATCTACAATATTAAATTTGTACATAGCATTTCCGTCCAATGATATTGTATTATCTTTTGCTACTTCAAATTTTTGATTGCCTACATTTATATGGCCTACAGCACCAGTTGCAGTGTTTGTCCCAAGTACATAATATCCTTCACTTGTTATAAGGTCACCTTGATTATCTGTTCTAAAGTTCCCATTTCTAGTATAAAATTGATTTCCTGCTACATCACTAACTAGAAAAAATCCCTTGCCTTGAATAGCTACATCCATTTTATTATCAGTAGTTTTTATAGGCCCTTGATTAAAATTAGTGATAGCTTCATCCATAGAAATACCTAGACTTATATTACCTATAGCTTGCTTTTGTTTGGTTCCATTTGCATAATTATTGTAACCTTCTAACTTTAATTCATCAAAACTTTTAGTCAGAAGTTGTTTGCTTTTATAGCCATTTGTATCCATATTAGCTAAGTTATTGACAACAACATTTTGCTTTTGTTGATTCGTTATCATAGCAGAAACTGCTGTATATAATCCTCTTATCACATTATGACCTCCTTCTTTTGTAAATTCTTAGACAATATTATCTATTCTAAAACTTTCATCTCACTTGCATATTTCATACCTAACGCTCTAGCCTTTTTTTCTATCTCTGCTTTACTCATATCATTATTACTAAAAAGCATCATACATAAAGTTGATATTAATATACCAATCCCTATTCCTAAGAGTACTTTTTTATCAAATAATAATATTCTTATATTTTGTAACAACTCCTTATTAATGACAGCTCCCCCTTTCCAATACCTAGCATATTGCATATTTCTACATCATCATAACCTGAATTTATAAGATGTTTCACTTTAAGAGATAGCTCATTTTCTTGTTTTACTTCCTTTTTTGATTCTATAAAGATATTTTCTTTTTTTTCTTCATTAGTCTTTATTAAGTTATAATTTTCATAAACTTTTACATTATCATTACTTCTTATTTCAGTAAGCACTTTATCCAAAAAAAACCTTCTTTTTTCCGCAACTATCAATCTATCATTTGCTTCATATTCCTGTTCAAATATCTTATCAAAGTAGCTGTTATCCTTATTTCTTGATTCTTTATGTAAATTTGCAACTATAGTTACTATTATTAAAATAGACACTATTATTAATATAATTTGTATCATCACACCAATCACCATCTATATAGAATATTTAAGTTCTTTTATTTTGTTTCTTAGGTTTCTTATTGACTTTCTGTGGAGTTGTGAAACTCTCGATTCTGAAACACCTAGTACTTTCCCTATCTCCTTTAAATTTAAATCTTCATAATAGTACAGTGAAAGTATTAATTTTTCCTTTTCCTTTAAATTACTAATTGCTTTAGATAGAATCTCTAGCTTTTCTTCTTCTTCTATTACATTTGCTGGAAGCTCTTCTTCTCTGTCACTTATTACATCTTGTACAGTTTCATTTGTATCTTCAAAGATTACATGGTTTAATGACACAATGTTTATCATATCTATATTACTTTCGATATCATGAAGCTCTTTTTCTGAAATATTTAATTTATTTGCAATTTCATGCGAAGTTGGCTCTCTTAATAGTTCAGATTGCAATTTTTCTACCACTCTATTATACTTATTTACTTTAGTTAAGTTATGTTTAGAAATTGGACTTTGATTTCTGATTTCATCTAATATGGCAGATTTTATCTTTATATAAGAATAACTAGAAAATTTTGCTCCTTTTTCACTATCAAATTTATTTATTGCATCAATCAACCCAATGACTCCACTATTTACTAAATCTTGATACTCAAAGCCTTTCCCTGGTATAAAAAATTTTCTTGCTATACTCTTCACAAGAGGCATATTCTCTTTTATTAACTCTTCTCTATTCATTAACTACGCCTCCTTAGCTTTTAAATATACTAAATATCTTTCCTAGTAAACCTTTATTATCAATAATATCTTCTTTTGACTGACTTACCACTCTCTTTGCTATAGCTATAATACATTTTGATGCAACACTTGTAGGATATTCTAAAATAAATGGTATCTGTTTTTTTACACATACACCCACTTTTTTATCATCTATTATATATCCATACAATTCTAAATTAAGGTTTAAAAATTTATCCACAACCATCTTTATTCTGTTATATGTAGATTTTGCCTCTTCTAAACTAATTACCCTATTGATTATTATATTTGCACTTCTCTTTATACCAAAATTACTTATAGCCTTTAATAAGCTATATGCATCAGTCAATGCCGTCGGTTCTGGGGTTGTTATTAAGAAAAATTCAGTACTACAATATATAAATGACAATAGGCTTTTGCTCATACCAGCTCCTGTATCAATTATTATAAAATCCACATCATGAATCTGTTCTATGCTATGTATAAACTTATTTCTTTGAGCTTCTGTAAAGTCTTCTATATGATTAAGGGCAGAACCTCCAGAGATTATATTTACTCCATACTTAGTCTGTGAAATTATATCTTCTATATTTTTTTCGCCATTAATTACATCAATTATAGTCCCTTTTATATTCACTCCCATTATTATATCTATATTAGACATTCCTATATCTGCATCTAATATAAGAACTTTTTTATTAAGTTTGCTCAAGCATATAGACAAATTTGTAGCGAGATTGCTCTTCCCAACTCCTCCTTTGCCAGAAGCTATCGTAATTATCTTAGGTGTATTCTCATTATCTACTATAAATTCATCAAGTCCTCTTTTCTCTATTGCCATTTTTCTCAAGATTTGAGCTTGGTCTATCATATACTTTCAACTCCTAATAGTAGTCTTA
The DNA here is from genome assembly GCF_020657735.1 of Clostridioides sp. ZZV15-6383. Lineage (NCBI taxonomy): Bacteria > Bacillati > Bacillota > Clostridia > Peptostreptococcales > Peptostreptococcaceae > Clostridioides > Clostridioides sp. ZZV15-6383. The sequence goes on from NZ_JAGWCV010000039.1 coordinate 11,974, forward strand.
TAATTTTATCTTCATTAGGTTTTATAATATCATCAGGAACATTTTGTCCTGTTGTAATATATGATATTGGTTTTTGTGAATAATTTATTATGTTAAATATTGAACCATATGTGCTTGTTTCATCTAGTTTTGTAATTATTAGGCTTTTAAAATTCACATTTGTATATGAATCTATAATTGCTTTTGTATCACTTTCTCTTGTTGTACAATTCAAAACTAAATGTATATTATCAGTTTCAGCTTTATCTATGAGATTTTTGATTTCTAATATTTGCATAGAATTTTTATACCCTCTACCCGTTGTATCTATTAATACAACATCACAATCTTTCATCTCATCAAGTGCCAACTCCATGTCATCAGGGTTTATTACTCCCTTAAAAGGAATATTCATTATTTCTGTATATATCTTTAACTGTTCTACAGCACCAATCCTATAGGTATCTATAGTTATTACTCCCACTTTTTTATTTTCCTCAAATACCAATTTTGCAGCTAGCTTTGCTATTGTGGTTGTTTTACCTACTCCTGGTGGGCCAACTAGAGCGACTTTACCATTTATAGTTTGATTTTCTATTTTAATCTTTTTCTTTAAACTTTCTACTAAATTTTTACTTGTATCAATTCCATTGAACTTCATTTCTTGCAAATCGGTTCTTATAGATTCTACAATCTCTTCATTTAATTCTAGACTTAATAGATTCTTACATATTTTATCTATATCATTATCGTTCTTATTATCAAACCCCATATTACTTATAATTGACTTTAATTGTTCTATCTCTCGTTTTAAATCTTTTTGTTCTATATTTTCTTTCTTTTCCCATCCAATCGTTAGTTCGATATCTTTCTTTGTAAAAATACCTTGTATTCCAGATTTTCTTACTTCTTTTTTATCTATTAATGTAATGTTGTCACCCAATTCCATTTTGGCTAGATTCATAGCATCTTGAATTGTATTAGCTGTATACTTTTTCGTCATCATATATACTCACCACACCTTCTGCTTTGATTTTAACATCGTTAGGTATTTCATTTAATGATAATACAGTCAAATTAGGATATACAATCTCAACTAGTTTTCTAAATGGTGCTCTTATCTTTGGTGATACTACTATTACTGGTATATTATGATTGAAATATACATTACTTATTACATCTTGTATACTCTCAAATATTTTGTTTGTGTTTTCTGGGTCAACAGCTGGATATGTTCCATTTACAGACCTTTGTAAATTATTAGAGAGCAATTCCTCAGTTTCTGGAGATAATGTTGCCACTACAATTACTTTATCTTCATCTACTAAATTAGTACAAATACTTCTAGCCAAAGCTATTCTTACATATTCAGTAAGTAACTCTATATCTTTTGTGTTTCTAGACTGGTCTGCAAGTGTTTCAAGAATTGTAACCCTATCCTTTATATTCACTTTTTCTCTTAACAGATTTTTAAGTACTTTTTGAACTTCACCAAGTGTCATTAAATCTGGTATCAATTCATCTACTACAGCACTATAATTTTCTCTTGCTGCATCTATAATAGTCTTAACTTCTTGTCTTCCCAGTAATTCATGTGCATTGGATTTTATTATATCTAGTAAGTGGGTTATAAGTATTGTTGATGAATCTACAACTGTATAACCTTTTAACTCTGCATCTTCTACCTTGTCACTTTCTATCCAAAGTGCCTCTATTCCAAAAGTAGGCTCGATTGTCTTTATTCCAAATATATTAAATCCTTGATTCATAGGATCCATACATAAAACCATATTAGGCATTATCTCATACCCACCAACTACATTACCTTTTATCTTTATATTGTATTGGTTTGGATTTAATTGTAAATTATCTCTTATTCTTATAGGTTGTACAACTATACCCATGTCTATTGCACATTGTCTTCTTATTGATGCTATTCTCTGAAGTAAATCTCCTCCTGTTGATTCATCCGCTAAAGATATTAAACCATATCCAATTTCTACTTCTATAGCTTCTACATTTATTAAATTTGTTACATCTTCTACTTCATTTTTATCTGGATTTACCATATCAGGTTTTTCAAACTCTAAATCTTCTAAAGTATCTTTCTTTTCTCTTCCTAAAAAGTAACCTGCTGCTATTGCACCTATACCCAGTGAAAAAAACGCTGGTTTAGGTAATCCAGGCATCATACCAAGTACAATTAAAACACATCCAGTCATCATTATTGCTTTTGGTATTGCTGTTAATTGCTTACCTACTAATCCACCAAAATTTTCATCAGTGGAAGCTCTTGTTACGATTATACCTGCTGATGTAGAGATTAATAGAGCCGGTATCTGGCTTACAAGCCCATCCCCTATAGTAAGTCTTACATATGTCTGTGCTGCACCCATAAGAGTCATATTTAGCATTACAGCTCCTATTACAATTCCACCTATTATATTTATTGCTGTTACTATAAGACCTGCTATAGCATCTCCTTTTACAAACTTATTTGCTCCATCCATAGAACCATAAAAGTCTGCTTCTTGTTGAAGTTCTTTTCTTCTTTTTCTAGCAGTTTTGTCATCTATAACGCCTGCATTTAAATCTGCATCTATACTCATCTGCTTACCTGGCATGGCATCTAACGTAAATCTAGCTGTTACTTCAGATACTCTTCCAGAACCATTGGTTATAACAACAAATTGAACAATTAATATAATTAGGAATATAATTATTCCTACTACGTAATTTCCACCTACAACAAAACTTCCAAATGCCTCTATAACTTCACCTGCATATCCTTGAGTTAGAATCAATCTAGTTGATGAAATATTTAATCCCAATCTAAATAGTGTTGTTACAAGTAACACTGTTGGAAATATAGATAAATCAAGTACACTTGTTGTAAATAATGTCATTAGTAAAATTAGCACAGATAAACTTATGTTAATTGCCAGTAAAATATCTAATATAAATGTAGGTAGTGGCACTATCATCATAAGAACAATCCCTACAACACCAAAAGCCACTACTACGTCCATATTTTCCTTTAAATTAAACTTATTCATTACTTATCCTACCTTTTGGGGACTTTGTATCTATTTTTGATTTTATATACTGCTACTAGTATCTCTGCAAAAGCTTGATACATGTCCTCTGGAATTTCTTGGTCTATTTCTACTTGCTTGTATAACAACCTAGCAATAGGTTTATTTTCTATTATAGGGATATTATTTCCCTTTGCAATTTCCCTTATTTTAAAAGCTAAATAATCTGCACCTTTCGCCACTACTACTGGAGCTTGATCCTCCCCTTTTTCATATCTTACTGCTATAGACAAGTGAGTTGGATTGGTTACTATTACAGTAGCACTTGGTACTGCTTGCATGGTTCTTTGAGATGAAATTTGTCTTTGTTTTTGCTTTATCTTAGCTTTTACTTCTGGGTCTCCTTCTGAGTTTTTATATTCATCTTTAACTTCTTGCTTTGTCATTCTCAGTTGCTTTTTATGGCTATATCTTTGATAAAAATAATCTGCAACTGCTATAACTATCATAGCTATACAAATTTTACTTAATATGGAATATACTAAATCTTTAATTGTGTACATTAAGGTTGGTAGATATATATTACCTAACTTTAATATATCTAAATAATTATCTTGAAAGAATTTATATCCTATGTAAGCTAAAACAGATATAATCGCTGTATCCTTTATTAAAGTTGATAAACTTCTCATAGAAAACATGTTTTTGAATCCGCTAACTGGATTTAATTTTGATAGATTTGGTTTTAAAGTTTCACCAGTAAACAATATTCCCACTTGAAATAGGTTAGCTGCTATACCTAAAACTAAGAATGGAATAGCTATTGGCAAAAATATCTTAAAAAAATCCATTAATCCTACTATAACTAATTTCTCTAGATTTGAATAATTTATATTCATATAAAAATCCAGACTCAAAAAATAATTAAGTGAAGATTTAAGTGTATCCACTACATATGAAAATAATGTAGGTACTAATAAGGTAAATGCAAATAGAGTCATTGCAACGGATAATTCTTTACTCTTTGCTATATTACCTTTCTTTCTTTGTTCTCCCTTTTTCTTTGAAGTAGCTTCTTCTGTTTTATCTGCTGAACCCATAAAAAACATAGGAGCTAATGCAAAAGTTCCCTCATACATCTTTGGTATTTGACTTAATAAATGACTTATTTGGTTTACAATTAAAGGTATTGATATTATAAATAATGCAATCCCAACCAATATTTTTAATGGCATACCAACTATCATTACATTTAATTGAGGCACACTTCTTGATATAAGCCCCAAGATAAAATCTGCCATAAGCAGACAAAGTACAATAGGTATTGCTATTTTGAATCCAGTTATAAAGCACTGTATAAATATGTTTATTATATAATCTATATTATTATCTACAAATGATTTTCCTATTGGAATTAACTCAAAACTATATCTTATACCTCGAATTAAAACATGATGACCATCCATGTTAAAAAATATCATAAGTGCTGTCCAATTCATAAGATTATCAATTAAAGTCGTTTGCGTCATTGAATTTGGGTCAAACATATTAATCATTGATAATCCCATCTGTTGATCCATCATAGAACCTGCCATTCTGATACTATAAAAACATAGATTGGTTATATATCCAAGCATAATTCCTGTTATAGTCTCATTTATACCATATAATGTAAATAACACAATGTTATCTACATTTGTCGCATATTCAATTTGCATAGTACTTGAAATCAGTATTGATATAACAATTGCAAAGAGTGACTTAAATAAAGCAGGTGTACCAGCTGGAAATAGTATTCTTAGTGTTCCAAAGAAAGCTACTATTCTAATAAATACAAAAATCATATGTATCCTATTTATCTAGTTATAAGAGATATCATATTGAATATCTCAGAAGTAAAACTAGTAAGAGTATGTAACATCCAGCTTCCACCAATAGCTACTACTAAAAGAATCGCTATTAGTTTTGGTACAAAGGTCAATGTTTGCTCTTGGATTTGAGTTGTAGCTTGAAATACACTTATTAAAAGCCCAACTACAAGAGAAACAATGAGTACTGGAGCTGCAATCATAGCCCCTGTAAACATACCATTTTTAAGAACACTCATTATCATAAATTCACTCATATTATTTTTCTCCTATCCAAATCCCAATATCAATGTTTTTACTATCAAGTTCCATCCATCCACCATTACAAATAACAATAGCTTAAATGGCAATGATATCATAACTGGAGGCAACATAAACATACCCATAGACATCAAAACACTTGCCACGACAAGGTCTATTATCAAAAATGGTATGTATATTAAAAAACCTATTTGAAAAGCAGTTTTTAGCTCACTTATAGCAAATGCTGGAACTACAACAGATAATGGTATATTTTCACGAGTTAATTTCTTTTCTTTTAAACCAGCTTGTTCTACAAATAAATCTAAATCCGTTTGTCTAGTTTGCTTCAATAAAAACTCTTTGATAGGTTCTTCTGCTTCCTTCATAGCTTCTTCCATAGTAACTTCTTCTTTCATATACGGTTGTAATGCTTTTTCGTTTATCTCATTTAATACTGGTCTCATTATAAATATTGTCAATACTATTGCAAGCCCTATCAAAACTTGACTTGGAATTGCTTGCTGTGCTCCTAATGCTGATTTCAAAAATGATAAACTTATAACTATTCTGACAAAGCTTGTCATCATGAACATTACAAATGGTAAAAACATTAATGCAGTTAGAAATAAAAACAATTGCATTGAACTTGTATATGGTACATCAGCCAAAGGTAATTTTGATAATAGCTCCATTTACTTATCTTCCTTTTTTGTAAATTTTCCAATATATCTACTGAAATCATATTTCTTTTTGATTCTTTCCATTTTAAAATGTTGAATTTTAAAATTTCTTTCTTTAAGGTCATCTTCTATTTTTAATATTTCTTCCTTGGTCAAATCTTTTATTTTATTCATACTAGAGGAAGAAGATGCCATAATGCATCCTTCTTCACCTATTTTTAAAATTATTATGCTATTGTTTTTACTTATATTTACAATATCTAATATTTTTACATATTTATCATTGTATTTTTTTAATAAGGTTCCTTGGCTAATTTTTAAAGATAAGACTATCAATATTAAAATTATTGGGATACATATTAATATCTTTAATAAATAAAGTATCATGTCTTACCATCCTTTTACTGCACTACTATGTTTGTGAAATATATATTTTGAATTACATTTTCACCTAGTTGTATATTTAATGTATTTTTTATTTCTTCTTTTATGTTATTTAAATTCTCAGCAGTAAAATCATCTGCTCTTTTTGCCATAAGGCAATTTATAATATTATCCCTAATTAAAGGTGTATTTTTTTCTATATCTTTATATGAAGAATCATAAGATACAGTTATTGATACTTTTAGATATCTTACACCTTCATCAGCTAGCTTCAATACCATTTCTTCTAAGTCAAGATTTTCTGTCTTTACTTCATCCTTACTTTTTCCTGTTGGAATAAACAAACCTATAATCTTGTCAACTTGTTTATTTCCACCTTCACCTAATATAAAAAAACCTGCTCCTGCTGAGAAAATAATCAGTATCAAAATAATTAGAATAATTTTTTTATTTTTGAACAAACCTCTTCCTCCTAGTCAATAGTTATAAGTATATTAACTCTTCTATTCTCAGCCCTTCCCTTTGCTGTTTCATTTGACACCAAAGGTTGATACTCTCCACATCCTGTTGCCGAAAATAGTCTAGGGTCCATGCCCTTTTCTTCTACAAAGTATCTTACAACACTTACTGCTCTACTAGAAGATAAATCCCAATTGGATTCATGTGTACTTGATTTTACAGGTACATTATCAGTATGGCCTTCTATAACTATCTTATTTTTCATCATTTTTATCATGTCATATACTTTATTGAGAGTAGCTTTACTATCTAATTTTAATTCAGAAATTCCAGAGTCAAATAAAATTGAATCATCTAACTCTAGTAAAATCCCTCTACTATCATCTTTAACTGTTACACTATTTTGTAAGTTAGAATTATTAACTTTATCTTTTAAATCCTGTTCTAAGTTTGATTTATCATTTTTATTGACTAAAACACTATCTATTGGAGATTTCTCACTTGTACTTGAACCTGTGCTAAATATACTTGTCCCAGAAAACTGACCTTTTAACGCATCTGCTATATTTTTGAATTTTTCCATATCTACAACTGATGTGGCATACAATAATACGAAAAATGTAAGAATCAGTGTTATTGTATCTGCATAAGTAGCTAACCATGCATCTGGATTTATCTCATCCTTTTTCTTATTTTTTTTACGCGCCATCGCTCATTGCTCTTTCTTTATTTTTAGTAGATTTCATAACCTGTAACTTCTCATTGTTTGAAAGGTATGCCGCTAAACGTTCCTCAACAACTATACTGCTTTCTCCAGATTGTATACTTATTATACCTTCCAGCATCATTTCTTTTACATAAATTTCTTTTTCAGTCTTCTCATCTATATTATATGCAATTGGGTTCAAAGCGATATTGGCAAGTAAAGAACCATAAAATGTCGTAATTAATGCCTTTCCCATACCAGATGCTATTAAATCTGGAGATGTAAGGTCAGCTAGCATTTGTATAAGACCTATTAGTGTCCCCAACATCCCAAATGCAGGTGAGAAAGTCCCCCAAGTTTTAAATAGTTTTGAATATCTGTTATTTGTATCTTCAACAGAGTCTATCTCTAGTTCTAAGATAGACCTTATCTCATTTATTTCCAGACCATCAATGCATAGCTCTAATCCCTTCTTCATAAATGGGTCTTGTATTTCCATTATATCGCTTTCTATTGATAAAAGACCTTCTTTTCTAGCTTTTTTAGAAAGTGTTTTAAATTGTTCTAGTAAATCTAATTTTGATACACTCATTGTTTTAAATGAGTACTGTAATGCATTTTTTATAAGCTTTATATCATCTATAGTAAATGTAATCATTAGAGCTCCAAATGACCCAAGCACTGTGATTAATATTGATGAAAAATCAAAAAAATTCTTTAACCCTGAACTACTTCCTTTTGCGGCACCAACTAAAACTAATGCTGTAGATACTATTAGTCCAATAAATGTCAGTGAATCTGTTTTTTTCATTATTTTTCGCTCCTAATATAACCTACATTTATTTTTCTTTTATACTTTATTACTTTATCTACTATCTCATCTACTGACTCTTTTACAAGATTTTTTTCTCCTGTTGTAAGAAGAATTCTACTTTCTGGAACGGAGTCAATTCTCACTATAAGGTCTGAATTTAATATGTATATTCTTCCGTTTAAATCCGTTAATCTTATCATAATATGTACCTACTATCTCTTAAGATTTATTATTTCTTGAAGTATCTCATCTGATGTTGATATTATTTTACTGTTTGCTTGGAAAGACCTACTTGCTACTATCATTTCCGTAAACTCTTCTGCTATATCTACATTTGAAGCTTCTATTGCTCCTTGTATTATTGTTCCTGTAGCACCTGCTATTTGTGCGTCTCCTGAGTTTGCTGATGGTTTAAATAAGTTTCCTCCAGCTGCATCTAGCCCTGCTGGATTTTGGAATGCATAAGTTTGTACTTTTTGTATTTTACCATCATTAATATTTAAGCCAGATGGATCTCCTACTTTTTTACCAGCAGGAATATCATACACAAACTGAGTTCTTTGACCATCACTCAACAAAAATTCTACTGTTCCATCCTTGGATATGTTATACTCTAATACATTTTGAACTGTACCATCTTTAGGGCTTACACTTTGAAGTGGTATTACAATAGGCTCCTTTCCTTCTGCAGCAGCATTTTTAGTAAATTCACCAGTATCAGCATTATATGTACCCTTATAAACTTCGCCTTGTAACATATACCCTTCACCATTTACAAGTCTTCCTCCTTTAACACCTGCCAAAGATCCTGCTATTGCCTTAAATCCTGTATCTAAGTTAAAAGAACCATCTCTTGTATACATAATTATACCTTGTCTTACTACTGGAAAATATCCATCTCCATCTATCATTAAATCTGATCGTCTATTAGTTGTCTGTACATTTCCTTGTGTCATATCTTTATTTATACTTGATATCTTACTACCTACACCTACTTGTCCTAAGTTTGTCCCTCCTAGTGCCGCTGTTGGAGCACTTGCATATAGTACCGTTTGATAAAATGAATCTGACATTCTAGCTGAACTTTTCTTAAATGAAGTAGTCCCAGCATTGGCTACGTTGTTACCTATTACATCTAGTTTTGTTTGATTTGCTTTCATTCCACTTACACCTGAATACATTGCTTTTATCATGACTTTACCTCTTTTCCTATTTAATATTATGCTTCTTCTGGAGAGCTTTCTTCTTCATCTGAATTTGCTTCCCCTATTTTAAGTAATTTTTCATATTTAACATCTACAGTTTTGTCACTACCTTCTACCTTTAATTCTAAGTATACTTCTCCATCTTTTATATATGTGGACTTTACTACACCTATAATGTTTTCATCTTCTTTCTCTTCTCCAGATACTTCTACTTCTTTACCAATTAATGATGTTGCCATGCCCAACGCAGAGTTTATTAGAGTAGAGTTACTTAAGGCTAAAAGTATATCTAGCTTATCATTCATAGCTGACATTTTTTCTAAAGTTGCAAACTGCGCTAATTGTGATACATACTCCGTTGGGTCTTGTGGATTCATTGGGTCTTGATTACCCATCTGTGCTACAAGTATCTTCATAAACAAGTCTTTATCAGCATCATCACCTTGTCCTATAATTGGAGTCCCATTATCTGTTACTGTCTGATTTCCTTTACTTCTAACTTGTTTATTGGCAATATCATTAATATTTCTTTCAAGTTGGCTTAAATTATTTGACCTATAATTTCCCAGAGTTCCTGTCAAAGCCGTTGCTATTCCGTACATACAATACTTCCCCCTTACTAAGCTAGTAAATCTACTCTATCATCATCAATAATATTTTCTTTAATCTCATCTTCTATGACTACATTGTTACGCTTATTGTTTGCATTCCGCTTACTCATGTTTTCTTGGTTATTTTGTCTATTCTGTTGTTCAAATGCTTTATCAAAAGTGTCTGATGTATTTCTATTATCACTATGCATTTGCACTGATACATCTTTTATATTTACATTTGTAAGTTCAAGATGTTGCTTTAAATCTGTTATATTTTTATTTATTGAGTCAAAGACATCTTTATTGAAAACAGTCACAACAGCTCTCATACTTTCACCATCTTTTAGCAATTGTATGTTCATATCTCCTAATTCTTTTGGTCTCAATTTAATTGTTAATTCTTGTATATCATTTGTTTTCATATGCTTAATAGCTTTTATAGAATCGTCCATTACATTTGATTCTATCTGTTTTAAATTGATATTATCACTTTTAACTTTATTCATATCAACGCTTTTATTTATTACTTGACCAAAATTCCTGCTCTTATTTCCATTGATTCCTGCTAGTTTTTCCAAAATATCAGAACTATCATCTCTTTGCTTATTTGAGTTAAGATTGCCGATTCTATTACTATCAAAATTATACAAGTCTATACTTTTAGTATCATCTTCTGTAGTTTTACTAATTACTGCAAAATTTTCACTATCATTATTATCTAAAAGCTCTGTTAATTTCATTAGGTCTAAATTTTGCATATCATCAGAGTTATTTGTATTAGCCTTGTTTAGTTTCGAATTTTGATTTGAAATCTTATTCAATATATCTTTATTAAGTTTAAGTTCTTGTTTTAATTCATGTGGTATATTTAGTTTTTCTATATTATTCAATATAGAGTTTATATCTTTACCTTTTTTATCATTATTTAAAAGATTCAATAATTGTTGTAAAACCTCATTACTGCAATCTTTTTCATACGTACTTTCATATTCTAAGTGATTACTTTTATCCTCATCTAAATGACACTCATTATCATCATTTTCTGGTTTATTTGAACTTACATTTTGCTTGCTTACTTCTTTTCTATCTTTAACTTGTTTATTGCCTGTTGCCTTATATAGATTATCTTCAAATTTATTATTTTTTATATTTTTATTCTTAGATGAACTTTTTTTATCCTCAATATCTTTAATAATATTATAAGAATCTGCTTGTATCTTCATACAATAATATCCTCACTTCCTACTATTCTTATAGAACTTGTCTATTTCTCAAATAACTCATACTTGCAAACTCATCATTAGTGTTTTGTTCTTTTAAATTTTCTTCTTTATAATACTGTCCATACTTTTTTTCTTTTAATTTTTCTAATGATTTTCTTTCTATCTGTTTGTTTATAAGCTGCTTTCTAGCTTTTTCAAGTTCATTTGTTGACTTATCCAACTCTTCTGATAAATCCATTATAGAGTTGTTTAAAGCTAACAAATAGTTAATAGTTATTTTTTGATTTTGAATACTATCGTTATTTTTACTTATCGAATATTTGCTATAATTACTTTCTAAGTTTTCTAAATTAGTCTCTATATCTATTTTTTTTTGTTGAATCTTAGCAAATTCCATTTTTATTTCTTCTTCATCTTTCATTTTTAAGTCTAAAACTTTCTGTAATCTAAACTTAAAATTTTTATCCAATTCAATCACAACCTATTCAAATATTTTTTTAAATTATTTATTCAAAGATTCTTCTCAAATTACTTATAGTTTCATTAAAAGAACTCTTTTCATTTATCCCTTGTTTTAAAAAATTAATAATATGCTCATGATAATAGATTGCTTCATCTATTTTTTTATTTGTACCTGAAGCATATGCACCTATATTTATCAAATCTTCTGCTTCTCTATACTCAGAAAGCATATCTCTTGCAAATGATGCTATTTTTATATCTTCTTTTGAAGCAATCTCATTCATAAGTCTGCTCAAACTATTCAATACGTCTATAGAAGGATAATGATTCTTATTTGCCAAATCTCTAGATAAAACTATATGACCATCAAGTATCCCTCTTGTGGTATCTGCTATTGGCTCATTAAAGTCATCTCCATCAACTAATACTGTATAAAATGCAGTTATAGAACCTTTATCTGATGTCCCTGTTCTCTCCATAAGTTTTGGCAAAAGGGCAAATACAGATGGTGTATATCCTTTTTGAGCTGGTGGCTCTCCTATTGCTATACCAACCTCTCTTTGTGCCATAGCAAATCTAGTTACTGAATCCATCATAAGTATTACTTTTTTGCCCTGATCTCTGAAATACTCTGCTATTGCAGTAGCAGTAAGAGCACCTTTTAATCTAACCAAAGGGGCTTTATCTGATGTTGCACATACAACAACAGATTTTTTCATTCCCTCTTCACCTAAATCTTTATCAATAAAATCTAGTACTTCTCTCCCTCTTTCTCCAACAAGGGCAATTACATTTACATCTGCTTTTGCATTTCTAGCAATCATACCTAGAGTTGTACTCTTACCGACTCCACTTCCTGCAAATATTCCTATTCTCTGCCCTTCACCACAAGTAGTAAATGCATCTATTGCTCTTACACCTGTTTCCATTATATTTCGTATCTTTTTTCTCTTCATTGGGTCAGGAGGTTCATTATTCAAGTTGTATCTATCTCCTAAAACAACTTCTGAGTTATCTATAGGATTTCCAAGACCATCAAGTACTTTACCTAGTAAATTATCACTACACATAACACTTAAAGGTATCCCCTTAGAAATAACTTTACAACCAGGTGCTATCAATGTTAACTCTCCTAATGCCATTAATATTATTACTTCTTTATCTTTAAAACCTACTACTTCACAATTCACTGGTTTATTGACTTGATTATATATAACACATAACTCTCCAACAAAAGCTTTTATGCCTTCAACTTCTACAGTAAGTCCTATTATTTTCTTAACTCTACCTTCCGATATAGTGAGTTTTAAGTTTTCTATTTTCTTATTTATTTTGTCAAAATCTATAAATATATCAGCTTTATACATACTTTATTCACCAAGCAATTCTTCTTTTAGTTTTTCTATAGCACAATCGATACCAACTATTATTCTTCCATTTTCCTTTTGTATAATAGCATTTCCTTTATCTATGCTATCATCTGCAATAACAAATACACTTGATTTTAATGATGTTTCTTCCTTAAATAATTCAAGTTCTTTCTCTACATTATCTTTATAGAAAGAATTACATCTTACTATAAATGAACTACTTCCTTCATAATCTTGAATAATTTGCTTTAACAAATCACTCATAGATTCTTCATCTTCAAAGTGCTTTTTTAAAATAGAACTAACCATATTAATAGCAAGCCTTATAATCTCTTTATTTTTTTCTTTTATGTACTCAGTCATCTTTTCATTAGCTTGTAATAAGATTAAATTTGCCTGATTTTTTATAAAATCTGCTTCATCTTTAGCTTTTTGGGTATATTCATCATATGACTCTTTATATCCATCCTCATATCCATTTTTTTGACCTTGACTATACCCTTTTTCATATGCTTGTTTTTCTATATTTTGTGCATTTGTTCTTGCTTCTTCTAATATCTCATTCTTTTTTATCTCAGCAGATTCTATAGTTTCTTTTATTACCTCGTCCCTAAATCTACAATCTTTTTCTTTATTTATGTTTGATTCTCCCACTCTAGCTTTATCTATTATGGTTAAATCTAGCACTCCTTTATATGATGCTTTTTTATTTTTAATAATCTTATTACTCAACAAAGTCATCACCAAAATTCCTTACAATAGCTATAGCACCTTCTCTTTCAAGTTTTCTTACACTATTTACTATCTTTTGTTGAGCAGCCTCAACCTGTGTAACCTTTATGACACCAACCATTTCCATTTCTTCTTTAAGTGCATCTGCTGCCCTAGAGGATTGATTTCTATATATAGCATTTGAAATCTCATCATCCACACCTTTTAAGGCATACACTAAATCCTTCATAGTTACTTCTTTTAACACTTTTTGTATACTTATATCATCCAGCTTAACAATGTCTTCAAAGACAAATATGTGAGATTTAATTTGAGCTGCTAAAGCTGGGTCTTGTTCTTCAATAGTTCCCAAAATATTCTTTTCTGTTTTTCTATCAGAGTTAATCAATATTTGGACTAAAGTAGATACTCCTCCATAATCTTTAAAATCATCACCACTTATTGAATGTAATTTATCTTCTAATGAACTTTCAATTACTTTTATTACTTCTGGAGATATTGAACCCATTGAACTTATTCTCATAGCTACTTCATTTTGTAAATCAAAATCTAAATATGATAAAACTTCTGCTCCATTTTCTGGCTCCATATGTGCAAGTAAAACGGCTATAGTTTGTGCACTTTCATTTCTAAGTATTTCTAATATTTTCTTTACATCTAGTTTTATAATATGTTTAAAAGGCTTTGTACTTGTATTTATTGATACACCTTCAAGTAATTTATTTGCTTTAGAATTTCCCAAAGCATTACTTAACAACTCTCTTGCATATTCAAGCCCACCTTCTATAACATAATCTTTTGCTCTATTTATTTCTACAAACTCTTTTAAAATTTCTCTTCTTTCTTTTGAAGCTATTGAAGAAATATTTGCAATTTCCAAACCTATTTTTTGAACTTGTTTATCAGGTAGACTTTTTATTATATCACTAGACACAGTTGGACCTAATGTCATTAATAGTACAGCAGCTTTTTTTAAACCCTCACCTTCTACCTTCTCATCCTTATCACTTTCATTTATATCACTCAAGTCAAACGCATTAACATTTGTAATTTCCGTGGACACGTTCTATCCCCCTTACTCATTTAACCAAGTCTTTATTATCTCTGTTACTTGGTCTGGTTTTTCTTCTGCATACATTTTAACAGCTTCCTCTAATGTCAGTTCTGGGTCATCTCCTAATAGAGGATTATCTTTCCTATCAATAGAATCAGATTTTGAACTATGCTCTTCATCTTCATAATCCATATCTTCTTGTTCACTTCTCTTCTTATATATTAAGTATCCAATAGCACCAACTGCTATCACTGCCACTACTCCAATAACTGCTTTTATTATGTTCTTTTTAAATCCTTCTTTCTTAATCTCTTCCAGCTCTTGTTTAGCTTCTGCCTTCCCTTCTGGGTCAAATACCATTGAAACAACGCTAAGAGTATCTCCCCTCGCTTCATCCATACCTATAGCATTATTAACAATATCTTCTACGTCAGCTTGAACACCTTTAGCTATTTTTCCATCTATCGCAACAGAAGCTGTCAATCTGTTAAGTTCTCCAGGTGCAACTATAGTATGAGTTTCAATCTTACCTGTTTCATACTCAAAACTCTCATCTAAACTATCTTCTGTATTAGTACCATTGTTATTTCCTTGGTTATTCATGTTAGCATCTACACCTTGAACATTATTTGTAGCAGATTTAGATGAATTTTTCGACCTAGTTTCCTTTATAGCAACTTTATCAGGGTCAATTTTTATTTCAGTTTTTTCAGCTGTATCAAAACTTAAATCAGCATTTACTGTGACTTTTACTTTTCCTGTGCCAAATATTGGCTCTAGCATTTCTAAAATAGATTTTTCCAGCTGTTTATTTAATGCTTGTTCAGACGCCTTATTTTTATCAACACTAATACCACTATTTATTGGTTGATTATTTGCATCAACTTCTTCATCATCTAAAATACCTTCAGATAATAAATTCATTTTGTTATCAATGACCTGAACATTTTTCTCTGGTATATTTGTAACACTTCCTGATATAAGCGCCATAACCGATTTTATTTGATTTTTCTCTAAAGTTGTTCCTGGCTTTAACATCAAATAAACTGCTGCACTTCCTGGAACAGCCTCCTTCTCAAATACTGATGACTCTCCAAATGTTATATGTACTCTAGTATCTTCCACTTGTGGAAAACTCTTGATTGTTTTTTCTATTTCACCTTGCATCATTCTTTGTTTCTTAATTTGAAACTCTTCATCAGTAAGCCCTATTGATGAACTATCATCCATTAGTGCAAATCCTTTAGAACCACCTGTAAGACTTGGTGCTAACTCCAGTCTTAACTTATCAACTTCTGTTCTAGGTACATAGATTGTACTTCCCTTTACCTTAGTATCTATCTTTCTAGATTCTAACTCTGCTGATATATCTGCAGCATCTTGAACATCTAGTTCTGAAAATAAGACTGCATACTTATTTTTACTTGCAGATATTGCTGTAAATACTAGCGCTAAACATATAGCAATAATTCCTATACCTAATGCTATCTTAGTTCCCTTTTTTAGAGAACTTATCTTTGTCCTAGATTTAGCAACTTGCTCCTTAATCTTATTTTTAAAACTGGCTATCATTGATTATTACTCCTGTTCAAAAGGCTAAATTTGTACTTTATTCATTTCTTGATATGCATCATGAATCTTATTTCTAACTTCTATTAAATATTGCATAGATAGCTGTGCTTCTTGACCTATTAACATAACTTCATGCATAGAAACATCTTCGCCTTTTATAAATTTTTCTTTCATATTGTCTGCTGTTACTTGTTGAAAATTAACTTTATCTATAGTATCTATTATTACATCTTCAAAGTTCTTCTTTTCTTCTTCATTATTAAGATTTAACGGTTTTGTTTCTCCAATCAAGTTATCTAACTTTGCACCTTGCATTAAATTGTTAATTTGTGTAATTGGCATAATTTATCCCTACTTTCCGATTTCCAAAGCTTTCGATATCATAGATTTCTGAGCATTCAATGTATCTATGTTAGAATCATATGCTCGTGAAGCTGTTATTAAATCTGTCATTTCAACCAATATATTTACATTTGGATATTCTACATATCCATTTGGCTTTGCATCTGGATGAGATGGGTCATATACTTCTTTAAGAGGTGATTTATCATCTTCAACAGATGTGACTTTAACTCCTAGCATACCTAATTTATTATCATAATTTTCTTCAAATGAAACGACTTTTCTCCTATATGCTTCTCCATTTGGACCTCTTGTAGCATTTATATTAGCTACATTGGATGATATGATATCCATTTTCAAACTTTCTGCTGTTAATCCACTAGCAGAAATTCTCATTCCACTGAACACACTCATCTTCTAATTACCTCCCACTTATTATTGATTTAGTCATTGCTATTTTTCCATTTGCAAAACTTATCAAAGCATTATATTGTAATGTTGCCATTGCTTGATTTACTTTTTCCTCTTCTATGTCTACATTATTACCATCTACTCTTAATCCTTTAGAATTATCTGTTTTTTCTTCTATTTTGGGCATGGTATCATTTAATGTTTCTTCAAAAGTTACATAGTGTCTTTTATAACCTTCAGTATTTATATTTGCTACATTATTTGCTATTGTCTGGCTTCTTAGGTTAGTTGCATCTAATCCCATTTTTATAATGTCATATGTATTCACACTCACTCCTCCTCAAAATATATTTTATCTATTTTATTTATTAATAAAAAATGAAGTTGCTATATTACAAAAAATAACTTCTTTATTTATCTAAATTAAATCCATTTCCACTAGATTAATACGGTAATATATACATTTAGTAAGAAAACTAATATCTTTCCAGTGAATCTCATTGAAAATATAAAAAAATTTTAATATGTATTTAAATATTTCTTCAGAAAGTTGCCTTTTTTTGTAAAATAGTAACTTTTTAAGATAATTTATCTTTATTTCAAGTTATAATTGGTAAAATATGTTATTATATGTACTTTCTACTGCAATAAAATAACTTTCCCATAACAAAATGACTGCCAAAAAGGCAGTCATTCCAGACTCCTCCTACGTATACAATATACTTAGGACTCTTTTTGGCAACTGGCTGACATAGCTTGTATATACAAACCTTAGTCCCTATAGCTTTGCGTCACTAGATTTCTCCAGATTTGCCTATTTAGTTTTAACTTAAGTATACAATAAATAACAAATTTTTTAAATATTTTTTTAAATATTTTTTCTATATAATTTTTTAATTTAATTTCTAATATCAATATTATTTTTAATATACTTATATTTATAACATTTAACTTATATAATGTATATATATATTAAAAATATACAAAAATTTACAATATAAAATAAATTTATTCTAAGTTCACCTTTTATGCCAATCTTATTAAAATAATCTATTCTAACATTATTTTCCAATTTAACATTTAAGCATTCATATTTCTTTTAAATTTTTCTTTCTATTCCCTCTTTCGTTGTTAAAAAACTTGTATTTTTTCACTACTTTTGATAAATTTTATTTTAGACTTGTTATATATGAATACAATTTAAAATGTCATATAAGCTAACAGAATAAAACAATAAAGGGTCAAACTTTAATTAATTTGCCCTTTTATCATTTTATATTTATCGAAATTGATAGGTTTTTAACTATTTTCCAAACCTAAATTTACCTACTTATGAATTGATTTTAATTAAATATGATTATTTAAAACATATTCTAGTATATTAGTATGTATTTTTTCACCACAACTGCCGTCTGTATTTGATAGTACACTATTTAAAGAATTTAATCTTTGATTTAGCTTATAGTCATTATTGTTTTTTACTAAGTTCATAAATTTTATTAAATCCATTCCATCTTCTCCCACTACATAATTTGAAAATATATCAAAGATTCTTGAATCATAATATTCATGTTCCATATTTATATCATAAATTAATATAGGTTTCTTTGTTTGAATATATTCTATTAATACAGAAGACCTATCTGTTATTAAAGCATGAGATAAGTTGAATGATTCATAGTAAGATACAGAGTCATCTAAAATAATATTATTTTTTGTAGATATTGAATCTAACAAAACTTTGTATCTATTAAAACATTCTGGAACTTTAGATTTTACATACTCAAGTTCTAAGGGATGTGGTCTATATATAAGACCATACTCTTGGCTATTTTCAATAATATCAAACACATTTTCAATCTCATCAATAACACCATCTTTACCATTAGGTATTTTCATTAGATTAGTTGTCCATAATAAAATGATTTTACCCTTTAATTTAGATTCATATTCTTTATTTATATTATTCTGTTTTAAATTGTAAATTAAAGAATCAAATTTCGGAGACCCAATTGTTAATATTTTATTTTTATTTATACCACTACATTCTGCTATAATTTCAAATGCAGGAGATTGCACAATAACCTTATCAAAATTTCTAGATGCTATCAATCCATAAAAATTTAAGTAAAAACTAACAGGATAAGTTCCAGATATTCCATAAGCAACATATACAAGCATATTAGTATATCGTTTCAAGTTATAAGAAAAATAATTACTATCTACCATAGTCGCATTGTTACAGTCATCATATTGATTATGAACATATATTATATCAGGCTTTTCCTTAGATAAATCAAAATCATCATAATGTATTATTGGAACATCTTCAGGAAAATCATTACCTTCATATGCATATATTTGAGTTATACCATTAGGCGTATCAATTAACTTGTAATAAGGTATGGGAACTACATAGCAGTCACACTTCTCATCCAAAACCGCAGATTTCCAGATACTTTCTAAGCTATTCCACATTTTAGCATTATAAGGCATAAATACAATTTTAGTTTTTTTATCTAGACTATTTTCTATTATATTTGATAAATAGTTTAAATTACTTATGATAAGTTCACAATCTTCAATAAGTCTTATATTTTTATACATGGAAAGTCTTAAAATTTTTACATAAGTTTCATCAATTAAATTCAACAAGTTTTTGTTGCTTCTTCCAGAGTTATTTATATATTTTTTCATATAATTAATAGCTTCAAGAGATGAATTAACTATTGATTCACTTAAATTATTATTTTTTATATACTCAATACCCTCTATAAGTATTTGTATAAGATTTAAAACTTCATTTTTTTTGTTATAGTTCATCAGATTCACCTTAATTTTAATTTTATTTATATTAAAACTATCGCTTTAGTATAAAATAATGCCTTTCTGTATCAGAGTATTGACTTATATCTGTTAAGAAGCTTTTGCTTTCAACAATTTCAAATCCTTCATCTAGTAATGGTTTTAAAATTTCTTCATATTCTTCTATAGTTCTATATATAACATTATATTCTGAATTTAATTCTTTCGAGTAAAATTCTTTTAAAGTTAATCTCTTATTTATTCCAATAGGGATAGATAGATAGATAGATGCTTTTTTATCTAATATTCCTAATAAGTTTTTCAATGCTATTTTTAGTTCATCGTCATTTATATACATTGTGACACCTGCCAATAGAATCGTATCAAATGGCATTTTAGATTTAACTTTTGTATCATATGGAGTATTGGTAAAATCACATACTTGAAAATCACAGTCATTATCAGGAAATCTTTTTTTAGCAATAGCTATTAAGTCTTCAGCAAAATCTGTCCCAAGGTAATAGTTACATATAGGAACTATATAATCAGCTAACCTACCTACCCCACAACCTATATCCAATATATTTGAATTTCTAGTTATATTTAGTTTAGGAATTATTATTTCTTTTTCATATTTATCTAAAGTGTTAGCATAATCAGGATTTTGATCATTACATTTCACTGAAATATAGGGATTATCTGGAGTATGCTTTTTAGCTCGTCTATTCCAAAATTCTTGAACAGTATCTTTTTTTATATCTACATGTTTTTCATAAATTCTCGTTGAATTATCCATATAAAATCTCCTTTATTTTTTGTTCCTATACCATTTTAAAGCTTCATTATATTCTTCAGGTGTATCAATTTCCCTTAATTCAACATGTGCTATTTTAAGTGGTAAGTTAGGTGAAATCATTTTATATACATGATTTGTACCAGAGCTTAAATTTTTAGAATATATTTTGAACAGACCTGTCCACTCATAATCTCCATTTGTCCTTGAGAACTCTGTAGCAAACTCTCCACCATTAATAAAGTCTGTTTTAACATAGACAGGGTCTTTAGTATAGGGTTGACATACACCAATAATTTCTCCATCTGTGTTAACAAAATTATCGAAATCTTCTTTGAAAAAAAGTATATCACCATCTAGCGATATAATAGTATTTCTAGAATATTTTTTGCCTAAAGATAAGCTTGCAGCAGTCTTAGTATTTAAGTAATCATGATTGAATACAAACATTATATCTTTACGATAAGAGCATACAACTTCAATTAATTTTTCTGCTTGAAAGCCTACTACAATACGTATGTCATCATAATCATCAAGGCATTCTAGTTGCCTTATTATTAGTGGTTTTCCATCTATATCTATTAATGACTTATTTAAATTTAATCCTAGTCTGCTTCCTCTACCTGCACAGTTTATAACAATTGTTTTAGTAGTTGGCATAAACGTTCCTCCTCATAAAATGCATAATCACATACTTTCAATATTCCAGGAGCTATAGGTCTTACCCCTCCAAATCCAATTCCAATATCAGCATTCTCTATCATTTTTATATCATTACTACCATCACCAACTGCAACTATGGGACCTTTCATTTTTTTTATAATATCTTCTTTTTTTATTATAACTTTAATTTTATCAATGAAATCACCATTTGAATGAGCTATAGATGAATAATATTTATTTTCTAAAGAAAGCTCTTTCATTAAATCACAAATCCAAAGATCTAAATTATTTGTTACGACAGTACATCTATCTGGATTTTCTTTTATAAACTTTACAATTTTTTCATTAAGATTAATCTTAGTAACTATACTTTTAACTTTAGAAATAGGAATATATTTTAATAAATCAACTCTTTTCTTAAAACTTTCCTCAAAAGATAAATTTCCTAGCATAGTTTCATTTGTAAGATTTTGCATAAGTTCATATTTATTTATACACTTAGAAATCTCAGGAAGTATTTCTTGTTTAGTTAATGTTGAATCTAAATCAAAAACAAATTTATAATTTTTCATTTCATACCCTTTCATTGAAGCATAAAATCCTATTTTTGAGTAATAAGTACATCAAACAATATTGAGTTAGAAATTTCAATAAATTTACAGAGTTCATAAT
>NZ_JAGWCV010000040.1:0-33884 GCF_020657735.1 Clostridioides sp. ZZV15-6383
AATGAAAGAATACAATTAAAAAACGGAATGAGTCCGATTGAATATCGAACTCATTCCGAGTAAAGATAGCCTTTTTTAAGTCTGTCTACTTGACAGGGACATATCCAATTTTGAGACAGCCTCTTTATGGTTATTATTATGAAAATAGTAATCAATTAAGCTTATTGAACTTTAAATTGTTATAAAAATAGACTCAAAATAAAGATATAACCTAAACAAAAAATAAAACTGTTCAATAATTAGAAAGTCAATTTCTAAAAAAGAACAGTTTTATTAAGTAAATTTACTTAAATCAACAAGACCCTATTTTGATTTTAACTCTATCCAAGCCTTGTCATACAATTTTATATTTTCACCAATATCTTCAAAAGTTTCACATTTATTAAGCACTTCTTTAGATGGATATGCAACAGGATTCTTAGTTATTTCTGGGTCTAATAATTTTAATGCTCCTGTATTAGGTGTTGAATATCCAATGTATTCAGCATTTACTTTTGCATTCTCTGGGTCTAGTAAAAAGTTTATAAACAACTCAGCTTCTTTCTTATTTTGTGCTGTTGTTGGCACACACATAGCATCTACCCATTTATTAGTACCTTCTTTAGGTATAGCATAATCAAGGTCATGATTTTGCTCCATTAATGTAACTGCATCTCCTGAATATAGCATACCCATTGCCACTTCTCCGCCAAGTAATCTATCTTTACCTTCATCATTTACATAAGCTAATACTAAATCCTTTTGTTTCATTAAAAGATTTTTTGCTTCATTTATTTCTTTTGGATTTACACTATTCATACTATATCCTAATTTTTTAAGAGTTATTCCTATAGTATCTCTAACAGAGTCAAACATCATCATATTTCCCTTATACTTTGGATTCCAAAGTATATTCCAGCTATCTATAGGCTCTTTAACTTCTTTTTTGTTGTACAATATTCCAAGAGTTCCCCACATATATGCAACACTATATTCATTAGTTTTATCGTATACAGGATTTAAAAAACTCTTATCTAAATACTTCATATTAGGTATGTTTTTAAAATTTAATTTTTCCAAAAGCCCTTCATTTTTCATTTTCTCTACCATATAATCTGAAGGAAATACTAAATCGTAGTGTGTACTACCACTTTTTACCTTTTGATACATCATTTCATTAGTATCATAAGTTGAATATTGAACATCTATTCCTGTTTCTTTTTCAAACTTATCTATAAGAGACTCATCTATATAATCTCCAACATTATATACATTTAGAACTTTTGTAGAATCAGTTGCTTTATTACATCCTGTAAATAAAGTAACTGTCATAATACCTACAGCTACAAGGGATATTACTTTTTTAAACTTAATCATTATTTAGTCCCCCTTACTATAGATTCTTTTTTATTAGCCAGTAAAAGTAAGCCTAAAACCACTGCAAACATTATTGTTGACAATGCATTTATTTCAGGTTTTATACCTCTTCTAGCCATTCCATAGATTTCTATAGAAAGATTGCTTACACCATTTCCAGCATTAAAGAAACTTATTATAAAGTCATCTATTGACATAGTAAATGCAATTAAAAATCCAGAAACTATTCCTGGCTTTATTTGTGGTAAAATTACTTTTCTAAGAGCATATATAGGTGTTGCTCCTAAATCCATGGCAGCATCTTCTATATTATCAGGTAATTGCTTCATTTTCGGCAAAACTGAAAGTATAACATATGGCAAACAAAACATTATATGTGCCAATAGCATTGTTGTAAACCCAAATTCTATTTTTACAAATACAAACAGACTCATAAGAGCTACTGCTGTAACTATCTCTGTATTTAAAATAGGAAGATAGTTTACATTTAGTATTAATTTCTTACTCTTACCTCTCATCTTATGTATTCCTATAGCACTTATAGTTCCTACTATTGTAGATATTACAGATGCTAATATGGCTATTACTATAGTATAATATAAAGCACTCATTATACTCTCATTTTGAAGTAATTGCCCATACCATTTCCATGTAAATCCATTCCATCTTGCCATTGATTTTGAATCATTAAAAGAAAATAGTACCAAGGCAAATATGGGTGCATATAAAAATAAGAATACTAAGGCTAAATATATATTAGAAGTTATTTTCTTTAATTTTAAAATAGTAACCCACCACCTTCTTTATCAGACTCATCTCCAAATTTTGACATTATGGACATCGATATTAATATTACTATCATCATAAATATCGATATTGCTGAGCCAAAGTTCCAATCTCCAACAACTGTAAATTGTTGTTCAATCAAATCTCCAACTAGCATTATTTTACCTCCACCTAACAGTCTTGATATTGCAAAAGTAGTGACTGCTGGCATAAATACCATAGTTATTCCAGACATTACACCTGGCAAACTCAAAGGAAATATAATTTTTCTAAATACTGTCATATTATTTGCTCCTAAGTCATGAGCAGCATTTATCAAATCATTATCCATCTTTGATAGTGCAGTATATATTGGAAGAACCATGAATGGTAAAAAGTTATATACCATACCTAAAAGTATAGCAAAATTAGTATACAAAATTGCTAATGGTTGTACTCCAAGCCAACCTAAAAATGTATTTAAAAGTCCATTTTTTCCTAATATAGCAACCCATGCATATGTTCTTAAAAGAAAATTCATCCACATAGGAAGAATAAACAATAATATTAATGAACCTCTTCTACTTACATGAGCTTTTGAAATTATATATGCTACTGGATAACCAACTACAAGGCATATCAATGTCGCTCCTCCTGCTAAAAGAATAGAACGAGCAAAGACTTTAATATATATAGGGTCAATTACTTCTTTATAATTCTCAAGTGTAAATGTATAACCTCCACCTGACTCTTTTGTAAAACTGAAAAATACTACTAATATTAAAGGAATTATTACAAATATCGCACTCCAAACTACATATGGATATGCTAAGAAAGATTTTTTCTTCATTTTAGTTAGTCTCTTTTCTCATTATATGGATGTCTTCTGGATATATGTCCATGCCTAGTTCTGTTCCAACCTCAGCATTTTTAGTATTATGAAGTATCCACAATCTTCCATTTTCATTCAACTCTATCTCGTAATGCACTCCTTTAAATACTGTAGATGTAACTTTCCCCTTTAACATTCCTTCTTCTGGCTTTACCATTTTTATATCTTCTGGTCTTATTACTACTTCTATATTTTCATTTTTTTCAAATCCTTTATCAACACATTCAAAATCTCTATTACAGAAATTAACCTTATAATCTTCTATCATAATTCCATCAAATATGTTACTTTCACCTATAAATTTAGCTACAAATGAGTTTTTAGGTTCATTGTATATATCTTGAGGTGTTCCCATTTGTTGAATTTTACCCTTATACATTACAACAATTGTATCTGACATAGTAAGAGCCTCTTCTTGGTCATGAGTTACAAACACAAATGTTATTCCTAATTTTTTTTGAATTCTTTTTAATTCTATTTGCATTTCTTGTCTTAACTTTAAATCAAGTGCTCCAAGTGGCTCATCTAGTAACAGTACTTTTGGCTCATTAACTAGAGCTCTTGCTATTGCAATTCTCTGTTGTTGTCCTCCACTTAATGACTCAACTTGTCGTCTTTCAAAACCTTCTAGTGCAACAAGTTTTAAAACCTCTTTTACTTTAGCATCTATTACATCTTTTGGAGTCTTTTTAATTTTTAGTCCAAAAGCTACATTTTCATATACATCCATATGTGGAAATAAAGCATATTTTTGAAACACTGTATTTACTTGTCTTTCATATGGTGGCAAATTACTTATTTCTTTACCTTCAAATAAAACTTTACCATCATCAGCATACTCAAATCCTGCTATTATTTTTAATGTAGTAGTTTTTCCACATCCACTTGGTCCAAGTAAAGTTAAAAACTCATTTTTCTTTATATCTAAATTAAAATTATCTAAAACGGTAAGTTCCTCATAATGTTTAGATATATCTCTTAATTCTATTATATTTTCTACCAATTATTAAACACCTCTATTCTAAAATGATGGTGGCGTACTAACCCAAATCACTTTTGCTGTAGTTTTACCTTCGTTCGATATATAGTGATTTGCTTTTGGTCTAAAGTAAAAGCTTTCTCCTTTTTTTACCTTATTTTTCTTTTCGCCTATATGAACATATATTGAACCTGCTAATACATATCCAAATTCTTCGCCTTCATGTGGCTTTTCCTCTTTATACTGTCCTCCTGGATACAATGTTATTATTATTGGCTCCATTTCATTTTTTTGTGAATTTGGAATTAACCACTTTAATTTATATTTTAAGTCTTCGTCTTCAGTTTCAAACATGTCTTCTTTTGTAAAACTGATTCTTTCGTCATCTATTTCATTAAAAAATTCCCTTAAATTTGTACCTAGTATTTCAAGTATATCTATAAGGGTAGCTATGGATGGTGATGTTAAGTTATTTTCTAATTGAGAAATAAATCCCTTTGACAATTCACATCTATTAGCTAACTCTTCCTGGGTCAGTTGCTTTTCTGTTCTTAATCTTTTTATCTTTTCACCTATATCCATGTTGCACCTCCTAGTTTCTGTTTTATTTTACTAAACATTTTGTTTACTAAACATTGAGTTTAAAATTTCTAAACAACATAGGTAATTATATATAAAATCTGGATATAATACAAGAGTTTTTTTGACATTTTTTTATTTTTTTACTTAGAATAAATACAAGTATTTTAAAGGCTTTGGAAAATACACAGTTTAAAGATGTTTATATTAATATCTATAAAGTTTAGTATCTCTAATTATAAATTAATTAATTCATTAAATACAGAATAAGACTTCTATTACCTAAAAACATTAAACAAATAAAAAATTACTATATAAAAGTAAATCCATAAAAAATCCAATTAGTAACATGCTAAAAACAGTTCCCCATCCTACATTTTCTCCAAGAACAACATCTGCAATAACTACTATAGAGCCTACAATTATAGAGGCAGTTCCTATAGTTATTCCTAAATAAATTTAATCTTAATGTCTAAAAAGTACTGTTAAGTAGACATCTACTCTACAGTACTTTTTAATATCAACCTTACTTTGACTTTACAAATCTTCTTCGGTTTATCTTTGATACACCTACTAACATAATAGACACAATCATCATTGAAACTCCACCTAAAATTAATTTAGAGTATATTGCTGTTTTATTCATAGAGCTGTCTCCTTTATTACCAAAACCTCCAGCTTCTTTTGGATTACCTTGACTTCTATCTATATTCATATCGCCATTTTTACCATTCATATCACCCTTATCCATATTTCCCATTCCTGGTGGTATTTTACCATCCATTCCCTCAGGTGGTTCTGGCATACCACTCATATCTTCATCAAACTTTTCAGTCCCTTTACTTTCACTTGAACTTTCATCATCAGAACTTTGCTTTGTTGAAGAAGTTTCTCCACTTAATTGAGATTTTATAGTTTTACTCATATCTTCTGCAACTTCCAAAACTCCTGGTATTGACTTACCGCCTTTACCCATAGGACCTCCTGACTTTTCATTAGTATCATTGCCAGTTTTATTGTCATTTACACTATTCTCATTTTGACTAGAATATATAGTGTTATTTTTATTTTCATTATCTGTATTAGTTTTGACTTCACTTAATGTTAATTCAGCATTAACTTCTTTTTCATTACTTTTACTTCCAGAACTCTTATTTTCACTATTAGAATTATTATTAGAGTTATTATTGTTAAGTTCTTTATTACCAAATCCCTTATTATCACTAGAATCTTCAATTGAAGATGTTATATTTTTTTCAAATTCTTCATAAGTATAAAATGCTGTTGGGTCTTCTTTTACATATGATGCTATCAAGTCATGCAATTTTGTTGTCATATTCTCTAGATAGTCTGAATCTAAGTATTTAGTTACTATTTCTTCTAGATATTCATGGTATTTTGTTTTGTATGTCTCATTTTTTAATAGTGAAGATATTAAAGGTCTATCTTCCAAATTACCTGTTGTTGGTTCATCAATGGATATAGATTGACTACCTCCACCAAAACCACTAAATCCACCAAATGACATATTAAAATCCCACGGTAACATAGAAAATACTCCATCTTGTTCATACAAATAGTAATTATGAGCAAAACTACCTTGATAACTGTCAAGATTTAATAAAGCTGTATTTATTGCTATATTTTTAAGAACAGAATCTACATCAAGATATTTTTCAATATCTTCACCTGTATCTAAAGATTTTAATAACTTTGTAACTTTAGACCAGTCAGCTGTCTTTTTATCGCTTTCAATGATTAGATTTGAATAACTTTCTGGGTCATCTCCTTTATATTGCAACGAGCTTCCTTCATCTGATTTATATAAGTCCCCAGTTACATCTCCAAAATTATTTTCAAGATAAGATTCTTTTAGTCCTTCTACTGCCAAATACAAACCATGATATTCACCATTTATAGAGACTTTAGCATATGCAAATTCTGGAGTGGCTAATCCCATTTCCTCACAAATACTATACGTTAAAAACTCTCTCATATAAGATGGGTCAGAATAACAGTTATTAAGATTTAATTGAGTAAGACCTTCCATACTTTGACTAGTGTTATACTTATCAAAATTAATCTTATAGCTGTATCTATTGCTATCACTATTTGCTACAGATGTAAGACTTGAATTTCCCTTAGTTCTTATACCTACATTTCCATATGTATCTCCATTTACAGTTACTTTTGCAGACTTAAACTCTTCTTTTATAGCATTTTCATTCATGTCTTTCAAGTCACTCTCATCTATTTCTATATTAACTTCCATAACTTTGTCTCTATCAAAATATTTTTCAATATATACATCACTATATAAGTCAATACCTTTATTACCAGATGTACTGTAAACTCCAACTACTGCACACAAAACTATAATCATAATTGAGATAAGAAGGGTAAATTTTTTATCTTTCATAAAAGATTACTCCTCTCTATGCTACATAGTCACCATTATAACTTACAAGAACTGCATTAGTAACTCCATCTACTTGGCTCAAGTCATTTATAAGGCTTGTTTCTCCATCCTTCATTCTTACTTCAAGCACCAATTCTATACCTTTTTCTGGTGTAACACTTTTTGATTTTATTTGATATTTAGAAAATACTTTTTTAATTTTATCAGTTGCAATATCTTCTGAATCTTCATTATTACAATTTACCATCAATATATATGGTGTTTCAGATATTGTTTTATTTGAAAAGAATATTAGAATCAATCCCATAATTATTGAACCCATAACAGCTAATGGAATCAAACCTGCTCCTAAAACTATACCTGAACCCAATGACCAAAATAGAAATACTAAATCCATTGGGTCTTTAATTGCTGTTCTAAATCTTACTATAGATAAAGCACCAACCATACCTAGGGATAAAACTACATTTGAAGTAACTGCCAATATTACAAAAGTTGTAAGCATTGTAAGTGCTACAAGTGACACATTAAATGGTCGAGAATACATAATTCCCATATAAGTCTTTTTGTAGACCATATATATAAACACACCTATTAAAAAAGCTGAACCTAGTGCTAAAGCACTGTCCACAAATGAAAAACCTGATACGTTTTCTATAAAACTTGATTTAAAAATATCATTAAATGTCATAATTAAAATCATCCTTCCTATTTTTTAACTCATTTATTTTTAATTTATTTATTTTTTAGCTTTATTTATGTATAGCTTCATACAAATCATAGATTTTATTCCTAAATATATAATCTACTTGAAGCATATTTTGAAACTGCTGTAGAAGTAATCTTATTAATTTGAATTAAATCCTTTATAAAATCTGGTATAAATTCATCATATTTCACCTCTAATACAGTCATATTCTCATCAATCACTGAAACAGTTGGCAAATCTTTATTAAATAAATCTATTGAATTTACAGAAGTTTTAATATCGCTATCAATTGTAACCCTCACATTTCCAACAGGATAAACAAAGGCTTCTCTATCATAATCAACTATACTTTTTGCCTCCAATCTTTCACATTTTAATTTCAAATAAAATTCTCTTAATAAACAATTTGTCGATTCTTTTAAAAATTCAATATCTTTATTCAGTATCTTTATTACTTCTTTTTTTGTTAAATTAGCAGATAACTTTGATGTCATGTTATAATGTTTTATTTTTTTCTCTAATTTTATATAAGAACAGTTATTATTATAAAATCTTATTCTAAACTTTTCTCTTATTGCAACACCATTCAATTTATCCAAAAGCGCTTTATCCTCAGGAGTATCAAAATATAAACTCCTAATAAGATACTTTCCATCTTTTGATGCATTTTTATCTTTCTTCATTACTGTATAGAGTCTTGATTTTAAAGCTAACACATCTGCTTCAGTTATTTTGTGCTTCATTTCAAATCTATAGTTCAACTTTTTATCCATTATTTATATCACCTCTCAATTTATTTAACTTTATTTGATTTATTTTATATTTAGAGTATACTTTATGATACTTTGTTAAATCTCCGTAAAATAAGTGCATATTTATGGCATATATGTGGCAAACAATATTTACTTCACTAATAATAAGAATTATTTTACTTTTATATTGATAAATACATTCTTGTAATCTAATATAGAAAGGAAATTTTATCTTATGTTGACAAATAAAAAAGGCTATATAAAATAGAAAAATACTCTTATTCCATATAACCTTATATGTTACAATATATAACTTAATATTTATAAATTATTTAGTTGCCTAAAACTTGAGAATCATACAACATCTTCGTCATATTCACTTGAAAATTGACTGTTATAAAGTTCTTCATAGAACCCTTTCTTTTCAATAAGTTCTTGATGGCTTCCTTGTTCAATAATAGTGCCTTCTTTCATTACCAATATTAAATCAGCATCTCGAATAGTTGATAATCTATGTGCAATAACAAAGCTGGTTCTTCCCTTCATCAAGTTATTCATTGCCTTTTGAATTTCTACTTCTGTTCTAGTATCTACACTAGATGTTGCTTCATCGAGAATTAACACTGATGGGTCTGAAAGTATTGCCCTGGCAATTGTTAGAAGTTGCTTTTGACCTTGAGATAAATTAGAAGCATCCTCAGTCAATACAGTGTCATATCCTTGAGGCAAAGTCCTTATAAAATGGTCTACTCTTGCTGATTTTGCCGCTCTTACAATCTCATCCATTGTAGCATCTGACTTACTATATGCAATATTTTCTTTTATACTTCCATTAAATAGCCATGTATCTTGAAGCACCATTCCAAACATAGTTCTAAGTTCTCCACGCTTTAACTCTTTTATATTAACATCATCAATAGTAATTTTTCCACCTTGTATCTCATAAAACCTCATAAGTAAATTTACAAGAGTTGTCTTTCCAGCTCCTGTAGGTCCAACAATTGCAATCTTATCTCCTGCATTCAAATTAATATTAATATCTTTCATAAGAATAGAATCATCACTATATCCAAACTTAACGTGCTCAAATTGGACTTTCCCTTTAGGCATATTGATAATCTTTGAATGTTCTTCATCTTTTATTTCTTCTACTTCGTCCATAACTGCAAAAACTCTCTCTGCAGATGCAATTGCTGATTGTAGCATATTTACAATATAAGATATCTCTGTAGTAGGCTCTGATGCTTGATTTACATATTGAATAAACGCCTGTATACTACCAAGAGTCATTGTTCCAGTTGATGCAAATACACCACCTACAACTGCTATAATAACATACCCAATTTGATTTATAAATCTAATAATTGGAGATATTGCATATGATGAGAATTGTGCTTTTCTACTAGCATTATAAAGATTTTGATTTAATGCTTTGAAATTTTTTATAGTGTCTTTTTCTTTACTAAATGCCTTAACTAATATTTGACCAGTAAATATCTCTTCTATATTGCTATTTAATTCTCCTAATGCCTTTTGATTTTCTGAAAATCTTTCTTGTGATTTTCTTGCAATTATGACAGTAATACCCAATGAAACAACCAATGTTACAGCTGATACTATTGTAAGTGGTATACTTATACTTACCATCATTATGATAGAACCAACTACTGTAACTACTGCTGTGATAAATTGCATTAATCCTTCTTGTAAACTATCTGCTACTTTTTCCAAATCATTTGTAACTATACTAAGTGTTTCCCCCTTTTTATGGGAGTCATAGTACTTAAGAGGAAGTTTATTGAGTTTATCACTTAAATCTTTTCTCATGTTAAGGACTAAATTTTGTGCAACTCCTGACATAATGTATTGTTGTACATATATAAATACTGCACTAATTAAGTATAACCCTAGAAGTATTGATATTGTACTTCCCATAGTACTAAAATTCACACTGAATTTTGTACCTGTTTGGACTGCAGTTTTTATTCCATTAAATAGTTGGTCAATAGCTTTTCCCATAACCATAGGTGCTAAAACTGTAAGTGCTGAACTTATCAATACTGAAATAAAAATAATTAATATTTTAAACTTTTGTTTTGCCATATATTTCAATAATCTTTTAGTAGTTTTTTTTGTATCCTTAGCTTTTTCTGCTGACATACCATCTTCAAAGCTAAGTACGTCTATATCTTGTTTCTCTGTTATTTTTTCACTCATATTACACCTCCAAATATACAGATTAATTCTTCATACTATGCAAGTTCTTCTTTACTAAGCTGTGAATCTGCAATTTGCTTATAAACCTCACAATTTTCAAGTAAATCTTTATGTTTTCCAATACCAACAATTTTTCCATCATTCAAAACTATAATTTGATTAGCATCCATAATTGTACTTATACGCTGTGCTATAATTATAGCTGATGAATCTTTAATTTCATTCTTCAATGCTTTTCTAAGTCTTTTATCTGTCTTAAAATCTAATGCAGAAAAACTATCATCAAAGATATATACTTCAGGCTTTCTAACTAATGCCCTTGCAATAGATATTCTCTGTTTCTGACCACCAGATAAATTATTTCCACCTTGGGCTACAAATGAATCATACTTATCTTCCATTTCAGAAATAAACTCGTCAGCTTGGGCTATACTTGCAGCATGCTTTATTTCTTCAATACTTGCATCTTCTTTTCCATACCTTATATTTTCCTCTATCGTACCACTAAATAAAAATGCTTTTTGTGGTACAAATCCAATTTTATCTCTAAGTTCTTTTTGAGGTATGTTCTTAATATCTTGACCATTTATAGATATTTGTCCAGATTGAATTTCAAAAAAACGTGGTATTATATTTGCAATAGTAGATTTACCTGAACCAGTACTCCCTATAATTGCAGTTACTTCTCCAGATTTTGATTCAAATGTTATATTACTTAAAATAGGTTCTTCTGATTGAGCATATGAAAATGTTACATCTTTAAACACTAAATGACCTCTCTCTGAAATAATATCTTTACAACCATTTCCATCTACAATTTCAGGTTTTATATCTAATACTTGATTTACTCTATCTGCACAAGCACCTGCTCTAGGTATATACATAAATACCATTACTCCCATGATTAAATAAAACAGTATTAAGATACAATACTCAACAAGTGCCATTATATGACCTATCTCCATATTCCCATTACTGACTCTCATCCCACCAAACCAAATAATACTTACTATACCTAAATTCATTATTAACATTACAATAGGCATAAGTACTGCAAATATTTTATTTATTGAAATTGCTGTTTCAGAATAATCTATTGCAGTTTTATCAAATCTCTTTTTTTCAAAGTAGCTTCTATTAAAAGCTCTTATAACTCTTACTCCAGTTACTACCTCACGTAACACTCTATTCATATTATCCATCTTTACTTGCATCATTTTAAACAACTTGATAAG
This sequence comes from Clostridioides sp. ZZV15-6383, assembly GCF_020657735.1. NCBI lineage: Bacteria > Bacillati > Bacillota > Clostridia > Peptostreptococcales > Peptostreptococcaceae > Clostridioides > Clostridioides sp. ZZV15-6383. The sequence goes on from NZ_JAGWCV010000040.1 coordinate 11,904, forward strand.
CTTTTTACCAACCAAAAAGGCTGATAACATGAATAGAAACATTACTACAACAATAATAATTGTCATTGCTTTATCTATAGAATATGCTAAAAATAGACCAGAAACAGTTATAATTGGTGCTGGTAATACCAACTGAATAAACATAAACACAGATTGACCTATTAAAGTAATATCACTAGTACTCCTAGTAATCATTGAGGCTGTACCTATCTTATTAAAATCATTTATTGATAAATCTTGTGATTTTATAAATACTGCTTCTCTAATATCTCTACAAAATCCAGATGAGAGATTTGCTGATACTTTACAAACCAACACAGCTGATAAGGCTGTTATACCAGCTACTATCAACATTATTAAACCTGTTTTTACAATATAATCTATATCTCCTTTTACTACACCATTATTTACTATACTTGCTGTAAGTGTTGGTATATATAAAGTTCCAAGTGTTTGCAAAAACGTAAATATCAAAACTATAACAATTAAAACTCTATATGGTCTTAAAAAACGAATTAATTTTTTCATATATTCACACTCCTTTATAAAATATTATGATAAACTATACTGTAACAGGATAGTCAAGGAGGAATTATAATTATGAGTCAAGTTTCAAAAAATTATTTCACAACTGGAGAATTCGCAAAAATTTGTGGAGTTAATAAAAAAACACTTTTCTATTATGATGATATAGGTCTTTTCTCTCCAGAATTAAAAAAAGAAAATGGATATAGATACTACTCATACCATCAACTTAGCATTTTTGGTATAATTTCTTCACTTAAGGAAGTAAAAATGCCTTTAAAAGAAATTAAAGCTTATATAGATAAACGTACTCCTAATTTACTAATTGAACTTTTAGAAAATAAAATGATTGACATTAACAACGAAATTGAAAAACTAACTAATATTCAGGCTCTAATGGAGTCTACGATTTCATTTACTAAAAATTCATGTAATATAGATGCAAATACTATTACTTTAGAAGAACATGAAGAAGAGTACTTAGTCAAAACGCCTATTACATACAAAGAACAATTTTTAGAAGATGATGAAGAAAATTTTTTATATGAATGTATTAACTTTATGGACAACTATGAATTGAGTGATTATGGTACGATTGGCTCTATCATTAAGGGTGAAGATATAATTAATAAGGATTTTGAATCATATTCATATTTATTTACGAAAGTTAATAAAGAATACAAGAAATATCCTATATCAATCAAGCCAAAAGGGCTTTATGTAACTGCTTATCATAAAGGGAGTTATGAAACCATTTACAAAACTTATGAAAAGTTATTAAATTTTTTTAATCAGAATAATTTATGTATGGGGGATTTTATTTATGAAGAATATCTTCTATATGATATAAGTGTGAGAGATTCTAATGAATATCTAACTCAAATATCAGCAGAAGTTAAAATGTAAAAGGAGTTTCAATAGCAAAGATTTATAAACATAAAAAAGTTGATGAACATATTATACTTCATTGTGTCATAATAGCTGACTTTTTATTATCTCTATTTCTAGTTACTTTAAAAGCATTTGGAGTAATAGATAATGAAACTGTAATCTTAGGAATGGGTATTTTAGTTTTATAAAATTAACTGTTCAAATTCACAAAATTTATTTTAAAAAAGGCGTAAGTAAACTTATGTTAATATAAATTTACTTACACCTTCATTTATATAAATTAACTTCATTGAAACAATAAAAATATACAAATTAACATCTTTTATAAATTAGATATACTACAAGAGTACATATACACGAAAGTAATGAGGCAAATCCAGAAACTCGAGTAAGACCTGCAATACCTCCAATACCAAATCCAAATGTAAAAATAAAAACAGCCATACCACCTAAAAAAGCTATACTTGCAAAGATAGCTAATATACTTCTCTGCCAGAATGTAGTAGCACACAAAGCAATCACAAAGTATATCATAGCTTCAATGAGTAACAATGCACCAAGATAAATAGGCGATACATGGACTAAATAACGTGAAAAAACAATTGAATTATAGCCAAACACAATAAGTAAACTTGCTAAAACAAGGCTTATATAGTTAAAAATAGGTTTAGTTGTCTTGTCTCTGATAAAATCAATAATAAGCAAAACACCACTAAAAATTATATATCCAACAATCACATAAAACATACTACCAAGTAAAAATTTAGGAAATAATAAAAGTGCAACTCCTATACCTCCAAGAAAAACTGCTTGTAGTCTTGCATACTTTATAAATCATTTATAGAGTAATAAATTCATAATCAATCCACCCCTGCGATACAAATGATTTATTTTCTTTGATATTCCACTCAAAAACGACAGAATCAGTCTGTTCAACAACAATTTTATAACGTTCATTACTGAGTCTTAATTCTTCCTTGTGAATTATTTCTTTTTCAAGTATTTCATATTTCATGGATAATTTAGTTTTATCTATAATAAATTTAAATAAATAAAACACAATAAAATTAATATATAAAATACCAATACTTGATATTAAGCTTATAAATTTTAAATTTTCAAGAGTAAAAAATGTATTTACATCAAAGATAGAAATAGACAGAAATAAACTAAATAAAGGTATTAAAAGTAATGGAATCCAATACTTTATTGACATATCTGAATGTACATCTTTTTTAAATAGACAAATAATTTTACATATCAATAAAAAGACAATTTTAGATAAAATTGTTGCCAATACTCTTATACTATTATTCGTAAACATTACTTCAAAGCCTTCTTTTATAAATAAAACAAAAATACTTGCAACTACAATTTCTGATAGTATAAAAAACAACTTCAAACATTCTATATTTTCTTTAATTTTTTATAACTTAAACACTACAGTAAACTTAGCACCTTTTTTGCCATTTTCTACATATATACGTCCACCATGCTTATTTACAATAGACTTAACTATTGATAGTCCAATTCCATGATTTCCCCCTACTCCCTTATAAAATCTCTCAAAAACATGAGGTAAATCTTCTTTGTTGATTCCAATTCCATCATCTTCTACTATTACAACTATATTTTTTTGGTTGTACTTACACACTATTTTAATTTCATTCTTAGCATATCTCAAAGCATTTTCTATAAGATTCATAAATGCTTTGGAGATGTTTTTTCCATCACATTCAAATAGAACCATTTCTTCATCAAACTCATAAATAAATTTTATACCCTTATTTATAGCCCTTACATTTTGTCTAGCTCCACAATTTGAAAGAACTTCTCTTAAATCACATTCTACAAGTTCATAATCTTTAGTTATATTATCTATTTTAGAAATGTATAACAAATCCTCAACCATATCGCTCAATCTATCACTTTCTTCAAGTATTATATCACTTGCATGTTTACTATCTATAACATCATACTTTATAGCTTCTGCATAACCTTTAATAGACATAAGTGGTGTCCTCAATTCATGAGATGCATTTTGAAAAAATATTTTTTGTTCATTGTCATACCTATCCAGATATTCAGCACTCTTATTCATAACATTTGAAAGCTCTACTAATTCCTTATCTGAAAAGTCAAAGTAGGTTCTTTTGAAATCTCCATGACCGATTTTTTTTGCAAATTCACACAACTCTTTTATAGGTTTTGCAATCTTTTCAGATAAAATCACAGCTGTAAATATTGCTAATATCCCAGCAAAACACATTACAGATATTAATACAATATTTATCTTTTGAGCCAGATTTAGAGTTTTTGATATATCTATAAAAAGTATTAGATATTTATCTTCTTCACCATATATACTAGTAATTTTTACAGTTGAAATATAATAATCCTTACTTCCAGCAGATATTCGTGTATTTTCATCTGAGTTTAAATCTAATTTTTTATTTTGAATACACTCTCTAATTAACTCCATCTCATCAACATTTTTTAAGAAGTCATCCTCTCTTGTTGGAAATATCAAGTTGTACTTGGAATCAACCACCATAGCATCAGCATCTGATTGTGTTTCTGCTACTCTGACTTTATCTTGTACATTTCTCATAAAGTTAGATAATACTTTTGGAGGAAGTTTTTCATCATCTTGAGGTGGCTTAATAGGTCTAAAATTACTATCCATATGTTCTACTATTTCTGTAGATTTTGTTAGTTCTTCATTTGCAGTCGTTTTTATGTACGTATCAAGTAATATGTTAAAAGATACTAGTATTATCATAAAAACTACAATTATCAAACACAATATACTCAACAAAATCCTAGTTTTTATGCTTATATTTTTCTTTGAGAATTTTAATTTAAATGCAGATTTAATCTTACCAAATATCTTTTTCTCATTTTGATTTTTCATTTTGATTTTTCTCCTTTAATCTAAATCCAAACCCCCACACAGTTTCTATTAAAATATTTGTATCTAAAATTTTTTTACGTAATCTCTTCACTGTATCATCAGCAGCCCTTGTCTCAACTTCTATATCGTATCCCCATATTTTATTTAATAACTCATCTCTAGAAACTGCCCTATCTATATTTTCAAATAAATATGTTAATAGATTATATTCATTTGGTGTAAGGTCTATATTTACATTTTTACTTGTAACTATTTTATTTTTTTTATTTATTGTCACATCTCCAAATTTCAATTCCATATCTACAGAATCACCATACTTATCATAATTTTGTTTCTTTTCAAATTCTATCCTTCTAAATATAGACTTTACCCTCATAACCAAAGACATTGGACTAAATGGCTTTGTAAAATAATCATCACTACCCAAAGTTATTCCTGTAATATAATCTATGTCTGTATCTCTTGCAGTAAGCATGATTATTGGAACTGTACTTTTCTCACGAAGTTTTGTACATACATCGAAACCACTTAAACCAGGCATCATTATATCTAGTATTACTAAGTCACATTCCTTTATATCAAATTGTTCCAAAAGTTCATCACCCGTTTTAAAATCCATAACATCATGACCTTCATTTTTTAAGAACGTCTTTACCAAATTTCTTATATTATCTTCATCATCTGCTATATAAATTAACTTACTCATAAACTCACTCCTTAATAGACTTTTTATTTAAATTAAATAGTATAAATACATTGATTAAACAGTTAAATCTCAATATATAATATAAATCTTATTTTTTTACTATATTTAAATTATATCAGCTTTTTATAGTACATTAGTTTTAAAATTGTTTGGATTTTAAGGCAATTTTAAGGCAAGATAAATTATTATAGAATTTATTAAACTCAGTCTAGAAATATCTTGAACTACTCCACTTTAATTACCTTAGGTAAATATTTAAAAATGGAGTATCTTGCCTATCTTTGATAGAATACCACTGAATATAATAATTTTTAACATCTTATTTGGATACTTCTTGATAACAAGTTTTCGTAAAAGTAATAATTAAGTAATTTAAACAAAAATAACTAACTAATTTAAATAAAAATAGCTGTCCTTAAATAAATTTAATTATTTAAAGACAGCTATTTTTTACTTAAACTACATTCTACTCTTATACTAATTTATAATCTTTTGGATTCAACTTACTTGCCGCTGCTTCATCTACTATAACTATAGTATCCTTATGAAGTTGAAGTATAGAACCAGGAACTTCTGGAGTTATATCTCCATAAACAGTCTTATATACTGCATCAGCTTTTTCTTCTCCTGAAGCTAAAAGTAATATTTTTTTAGACTTTAATATTGAACCTATTCCCATACTTACAGCCTTTTTAGGAACATCTTCTCTTGACTTAAAGAATCTTGCATTAGCTTCTATTGTAGATTCTGTAAGTTCAACTACATGAGTTCTTTTTGCAAATTTATTGTCAGGTTCATTAAAACCTATATGAGCATTACGACCTATTCCAAGCACTTGTACATCTATACCACCAGCTGCATCTATAGAAGCTTCATAGTTTATACATTCTTCTTCAATATCATCAGCCATTCCATTTGGTAGATGAGTATTTTCTGACTTTATATTTACATGATTGAACAGATTCTCTTTCATAAAATAATCATAACTTTGGTCATTGGATACTGGTAACTTATAATATTCATCTAAATTAAAGCTCATTACATCTGAAAAATCTACTATATTATCATTATATTTTTTTACTAAATCTCTATACATACCTACTGGTGTACTTCCTGTAGCTAGTCCCAATATTGAATTTGGCTTTAAAACTATTTGAGCTGCTATCATCTCAGCTGCTTTTTTGCTCATTCCATTATAATCTTTACATACTAATACTCTCATTTTGTACCTCCTAAATTTTAGCTATTACTTCAACTGATATATGTTTAATTTATTATTATTTTTTATACTACTTTTATTTTCTTTAAAGTTTGTTTTATACTATATATTTTTATATACTACTTCCCCCAAACAAAATGTCATCTTACAGTCCAAGTTCCCATCAAATACAGCTATATCTGCATCCTTACCTATTTCTAAACTTCCTTTTTTGTCATTTATACCTAAAGAGGTTGCTGGATTTAAAGATGCTAGATTAATCGCTTCATTAATTTTAAGGTTTGTATTATTTAAGAAGTTAAATACCATTTTATTTAAAGATAGTACACTTCCAGCTAATGCTCCATTTTCAAGTCTAGCTTCATTACCCTTAACTATGACTTTCTGACCTCCAAGAGCATAATTTCCATCTTCAAGACCACCAGCTTCTATAGAATCTGTTATTAAAATCAGTCTTTCTTTTCCTTTATTGTTCAATATAAATTGAAATAAATCTTTATTTATATGGATTGTATCTGCTATTAGTTCACTATATACATTAGTTGTAAGTGCTGCACCAACAACACCTGGGTCTCTATGATTTAAACCAGTCATTGCATTGAACATATGAGTTACATTTGTTACCCCTAAGTTTATAGCTTCTTTAGCTTGCTCATAATTTGCATTACTATGACCAATAGATAAAACTATATCTGTACATCTTTTTATTTCTCTAGTAAAATCAAAGTCAATATCTTTTTCTGGAGCATAAGTTATAACTTTTATAACATCTTTATATTCTTTGATAAATTCGTATTTTGAATTTATTATAAATTTTTCATTTTGTGCCCCCTTGTAATTTTCATTTATAAAAGGTCCTTCTAGGTGTGCTCCTAATACTTGTGCTCCTTCAAGCTTTCTATTTTGGGCTTTTTTAATAACTTCAAGTGCATCATAGACATGTTCTTTATCCATAGTCATTGTAGTTGGAAGAAAAGAAGTTACCCCATGTCTCATTATTGACTTTGAAATTGTTTCAATAGATTCATCAGTCGAATCCATAGTATCTTTTCCCATGTTTCCATGTATGTGAATGTCAATAAGCCCTGGAGATATATATTTCCCATCAGCATCTATAACTTCACAATCTTTTGGTATGCTATCAGCTATATCAATTATTTTTTCATCAAATACTAATACTTTATTTTCCAAGATTTGATTTTTTAATATTATCTTTCCATTAATTAAACATTTCATATTATTCACCTACTCACTCAATACTATTTCATATTGATATTTATCTGTTCTAAATATTGATATGGTATATTCTATAGGGCTACCTTCTCTATTATAGGAATTTCTATGAAGTTTAAGAGCTAAAGCACCTTCTTCTGTTTCAAGAAGTTTACTTTCTTCATCTGAAAGTATTACTGGCTCCATTACTTGTTCAGCTTTTTGTATCTTATAGCCATATTTTTCATTTAAAACTCTATATAGTGAAGAATTATCTAATATCCCTTTTGTAAGACCCTTACACATTTCTTCTGACAGATATACTATTTCTAATCCAAATGGCTCTCCATCAGTATATCTAAGTCTAACAATCTTATATATATTTGTAGTATTATCACTTATTCCAAGTTTTCTTTTAACTAAATCATCTGGCAGTTCCATCTCAAAGGATAATATATCCGTTTTTATGTCTACTCCCTTTTCTTTCATGACATCAGTAAAACCTTTTACATTTGAAAACTGATACTTCTTTTTTTGCTTTGCAACAAATGTCCCTTTACCTTGTACCCTATAAAGAAGTCCTTCTGTAACTAATCCAACAATAGTTTTGTTTACTGTCATCCGACTCACATTTTGTATGTTACAAAGTTCTCTTTCTGGCATTATTGCATCACCCTCTTTAAGTTCACCAGTTTCTATCATTTCTCTTATTATTGAACTTAATTGAGTATGCAATGGTATGTTACTAGATTTATTTACTATTTTCATATAGTCACCACTTTTCGATATGGTATATACCAATTTTGGTATATACCAATTATACTTTAAAAGAAATTTTATTTCAATAGTTTTTAACTTATTTTGTAAAAATTTTAGTAAAACCTAAAGACAAAAAAGAAATTGGAGTTTATACTATATAAGAAGCTAGAGAATTGAAAAATACATAAATAACTACATTATTTATTGTAAATTTCACTAATACTAATATAGATACTGTGACAAACTACTACATAAGTATATTATGGCTAAATTATAAATATAAAATGAGAGGATGATTTTAATTTGATAAAAATAGGTGATTTTAATAAACTTACAGTAAAAAGAAAAACTGAATTTGGATATTTTTTGGATGGACAAACTAATAACACAAAGGATGATATACTTCTTCATAACAGATTGATTGGAAAAAATGAAATAAATATAGGTGATGAAGTAGATGCTTTCATATTTAAAGATTCTGATGACAGAACTGCTGCAACTTTAATACCTCCTTTAGCTAAGGTTGGAGATGTAGCACATTTGAAAGTAGTTGATAATACAGATATTGGGACTTTTATAGATATGGGACTTCCTAAAGACATACTAGTTCCTTTTAAGGCTAAGACTTATCCATTGTTTAGAGATGAAAAGTATTTATTTTATATATATTTAGACAAAAGTGAAAGAATTGCCGCAACTACAGATATAGATTCATACTTATTAACAGACCATACTTATAATGTTGGAGATATTGTAACTGGAGTTGTATATGGATTCCAAACTAATAACTCTGCAATGATATGTGTAGATAATAAATATGCTGGTGTAATCCTTCATAATGAGTACTTTACTGAATTAAAAGCTGGTGATGTTCTTGAAAACTTGCATGTTATAAAAATATATAATGATGGTAAGTTAGGGCTTTCTCCTAGAGGAAATAGAAAAGATGAACTTGATACTTTAGAAAATAAGATTTTAAGTTATTTAGAAGGTTCTGATGGATATATGAGATTTAATGATAAGTCTGACCCTAAAGATATTTCTATCTTATTTAATTCAAGTAAGAAAAATTTTAAACGAGCTCTTGGAGTGCTTATGAAAAAAGGATTAATTTATCAAGATGAAGAAGGAACTTATCTAAAGTAGAGTATTTAAAATATTTAATTTAAATTCTTCATCTAAACCTTGTATCAATATTTCCTTTGATTTAAACTCTCCATTGTCAACGACTTGCCCCCTACCATGGTGAGCTATATCTACTCTACTATTTATTTCTGATATAGACTTTTCATCAAGATTTTTAATTACTATGTGCCAATTTCCATCATCTTTAATAAATTGTATCTTTTGACATTGTATAGCCATATCTGCAAGCCCCAAAATAGCAGTCAGCGAATTGAAAATGATGATTTTGTAGTGGAATTTGACTTGAGGTAGAAAAAGACATGGATAGAGAAACTGAATATAAATAACATATTTTAGATTTTACAATTTGAAATAACTAAACTACCAGCAACAAAACAGGTGGTATGCTATAGAACATACCACCACTTATTGTTAACACCACTTTTCATGGTCTGAATGTAACTAATTTTCCATAAAATTATTTCCAGCGTTTTAATGTTGGAAAGAAATTGTTCATCATTGTTCTTGCCTCATCTTCACTCATATCCTTATTACTTTGAAGCATATGAGGGATACAAACTTCTATCATCTCTTCCATACTTATATCAGCTGTAAACTCACCATCTTTAAAACAATAACTACAATAATCAGTACTTTTACTTCCATCTTTATTTGTCCCATATAATTCATCAGTTTGTCCCATTGGCATAGCACAACATTGGCAAAATTTAGTTTCTTCCATTTTAAATCACTCCTTATATTTTTCTTTGGCTCCTAACCATATTCAAATTATATCAAGACTAATATGACATTATAATGTCATATTAAAAATAAAAAGACTAATAAAATCACCCCACTGGACATAATTTCATTAGTCTTTAATAATTTTTTAGTTTTTAATAATTTAATAAAAAATTATATTCTATTTACTTTAGTTTTTATTGCTGCTTCTTTAACTGCTTTAGCGACATTTTTTACTACATTCTTATTAAATACATCTGGCAATATATACTCTGGGCATATTTCTTCATCACTTATTGTATTGGCGATTGCATATGCAGCGGCTATCTTCATCTCTTCATTAATTTCTTTAGCCTTAACATCAAGTGCACCTCTAAATATTCCAGGGAAAGCCAAAACATTATTGACTTGATTAGGGAAATCTGAACGACCTGTTCCCATTATGAATGCTCCACCTAGTTTAGCTTCTTCTGGCATTATCTCTGGAGTAGGGTTTGCCATAGCTAATATTATTGGCTTTTCAGACATACTTTCAACCATTTCCTTTGTAACAGCTCCTGGACCTGAAACACCTATAAATACATCTTTTCTTTTTATAATATCTTTTAAAGAACCTTTTTCATTTCTTATATTTGTTACTTTTAACATTTCTTTTTGAACATAATTTAGATTTTCTATACTAGCTTCCAATGCCCCACTTCTATCACACAATATTATATTCTTAACATTCATATTAAGTAGTATCTTTGCTATAGCTATACCAGCAGCTCCTGCTCCGTTTATAACTATTTCCAAATCTTCTATTTTTTTATTCTCAATCAATTTTATTGAATTTATTATAGCAGCTGCAACTATTATTGCTGTTCCATGCTGGTCATCATGAAAAACAGGTATACTCAAAGATTTTTTTAATCTTTCTTCTATCTCAAAACATCTTGGAGAAGATATGTCTTCCAAATTTATTCCTCCAAATACAGGCTCCATCAACTCCACAGATTTAACTATCTCATCTACATCAGTAGTCTTTAAACAAATCGGAAAAGCATCTACATTTGCAAATTGTTTAAATAATATAGCCTTACCTTCCATGACAGGTATAGATGCTTCAGCTCCTATGTTACCTAATCCAAGCACAGCACTTCCATCACTGACTACTGCTACTAGATTACCTTTTGAAGTGTATCTATAAACATCCTCTTGATTTTCATGTATTTTTAAACAAGGTTCTGCAACACCTGGCGTATATGCTGTTGATAAATCATCCTTAGTTTTAATTTCTACTTTGCTTTGTACATTTATTTTCCCTTTATTAACTTCATGCATTTCTAATGCCAATTTTGCATAATCCTTAGACATTTATTTTCCTCCTTAAAATATATACAACCATTTTTTAACTTTGATATTCACATAAATTTCTAAACTTTATTTACATTCATAAATTGCTCTACCTTGCTCATATATATTATTTCCATAGCTGTCTATTGCTACTGTAAGCTTAAGGTCTTCTACTACAATCTTTCTTATAGCTTCAGCTCCTAAATCTTCATATGCAATAATTTCACATGACTTTATTGAATTTGAGATATATGCTCCAGCTCCACCTATTGCAGCAAGATAAACCGCTCCATATTTTTGCATACCTTCTATAACTTCATCACTTCTTTTTCCTTTACCTATCATCAATCTAAGACCTCTCTCCAAAAGAGGTATAGTCAAATCATCCATTCTATAACTTGTTGTTGGTCCAGCTGCACCTATAACTTCTCCTGGCTTTGTAGGGGTAGGACCCACATAATATATTCCTTGACCATATACATCAAAGGGTAATTCTTCACCTTTATTTATACAATCTATCAATCTTTTATGAGCAGCATCTCTTGCTGTATAAAGTATACCACTCAAACTAATTGTATCTCCACAATTTAATTTTGCTATATCAATCTCACTTACAGGTGTAGTTATTTTTATCATTTTATTTTCCTCCTAAATTACTACCTTTTTATGTCTTGATGCATGGCAGTTTATATTTACAACAACAGGAAGACCTGCTATATGTGTAGGAAAAGTTTCTATATTTAAGCCCAAAGCTGTTGTAGTACCACCTAAGCCTTGAGGTCCTATACCAAGTTTATTAATAGATGCCAATAATTCACTCTCAAGTTTTGCTATATTTTCATCTTTATTAAATTCACCAAGTTCTCTAAAAAGTGCCTTCTTAGCTATTTGAGCACATTTATCCACAGTTCCACCTATGCCAACTCCAATTACCATAGGAGGGCATGGATTAGGTCCAGCTTCTGAAACTGTATCTATTATGAATTTTTTAATTCCTTCTAAGCCATCTGATGGTTTTAACATTTTCATCTTACTCATATTTTCGCTTCCAAACCCCTTGGCTGCAAATTCTATTTTAATCTTATCACCTTTTACCATATCATAATGAATAATAGCAGGTGTATTATCTTTTGTGTTCACTCTACTAATTGGGCTTACAACAGATTTTCTTAAATATCCTTCTTCATACCCCTGTCTTACTCCCTCATTTATAGCTTCAGTAAGTGTATCTCCCTCGATTACAACCTCTTGTCCTAATTCGACAAAAAATACAGCCATACCAGTATCTTGGCATATTGGTATATTTTTTTCTTTAGCTATTTCAGCATTTTCAACTAATATATTTAATATATTTTTTCCAACTTCACTCTTTTCACTTTTAACTTTCTCTTTTATACAACTTAGAACATCTTCTCCTAAGTATAGATTCGCTTCTATACAAAGTTTTTTTACTTGTTCAACAATTTGTTCAGAATTTATTTTCCTCAATCGAACATCCCTCCATTAATTTATAAAAACATTCGTAATTATACTTACACTTTATCATTATTTTCAAAATTTCTCAATATTTTTGTACCAATTGCGTATAGGTAACTGCATATTTGTTTCAAAGTTATTATTCATTTTATTAACAATATAATACTTATTATTAAGCATACAACCCCTATATTTTATATATGATTCTTATTTTTTTATTACATCTACAAATTCTACTTGTATAAGTCTTTGTAAATCAAATGGCGATAGTTCTATTTGATAGCCTATTTTTCCTGCACTCACGATAATTGTATCTAAATTTTTTGCACTTTCATTTACAAAAGTTTTATAAAGTTTTTTCATACCTATAGGAGAGCACCCACCTCTAATATATCCTGTAAATTTATTTATATCTTTTACATGAATCATCTCTACACTTTTCTCTTTAGCTACTTTTGCAGCCTTTTTTAAGTCCAAGTTTTCATGTACTGGTATTACATATACATATATATTCTTACTAACCCCTTGAGTTACCAATGTCTTATACACTTCATTTACATCTCTTCCTATATCATGTGCTACCTCAACACCATCTACATGTTCACTTTTCACTTCATAAGACATTACTCTATAATCAATCTTATTTGAATCTAATATTCTCATAGCATTAGTCTTAACCATATCTTCACTTCCTTTTTATAAAATACGAACATTATACACCTTTTCGAATATTCTGTACTATTTTAATACAGTCTTATAGATTTTAAAATGACAGTATTATTATAACTCTATATCAAATTCAAAACTTCATTTTTTTCCAATTCCTTAGAATTTTTTAATATTTTTTTTATTCTAATTGGAGAATCTCCTAAAATAAATATTCTATCTGCTAAAAATAATGCTTCCTCAATATTATGAGTTACAAATAACACAGTTCTCTTTTCTTTTTTTAATATCTCTCTAAAATTATCCATTATAAGTTGTGTATTCTTTGCGTCAATAGATTTAAAAGGTTCATCCATTATAATGTTTCTTGATGGATATATAAAAGCTCTAGCAATATTTACTCTTTGTCTAAGACCTCCACTAAGCATCTGAGGATAAAATTTTTTATACTCACTAATACCAACCAATTCTAAATATTCATCACAAATTTTATTTAGTTGAGTTTTATTATAGTATTTATTTACAACTATCTTTATATTTTCTTCCACTGTTAACCAGTCTATAAGCCTATCATCTTGAAATATGTAGCTAGCTTCCAACTTATTTCCCACTTTATTTAAATTTTCTTTGATATTTAGATTGTCAGTGTCATTTTTAATAATTCCACTTAGTATATTCAAAAGCGTAGTTTTTCCACAACCAGATTTTCCAAGTATACAATTAACCTCATTGACATAAAAATCAATATTAAAATTTTTGAATATAATATGAGTATCGTATCTTTTATTTATATTCCCAATACTTAACTTTATCTTTTCCATAAAAAAGCTCTCCTTGCTAAAAACTTTTGAGCTATTTGCAAAATAGCAGAAATTAAAAGAACAATAATTATCCAAGCAAATATTCCAGATGTATTAAAATTAATTTTTTCAGTTTGTATCATACTCCCAATACCATATGTAGGTTGACTATATACCTCTCCTGCTATAGCAACTTTCAAACTTAAAGAAAATGTTGATACTAGTATAGATATAATTTGAAATTTTATGGCTGGCAAATAAATTTTTAATACTTTATCTACAAATCTTATTTTATACACACTTGCCATTTCTAATAAGTTCTTGTCTATATTTAATATAGCCCCCAAAACGTTATCATATAATATAGGAAAAACTATAGCAAATCCAACTATAAAAGGCGTGCTATCTTTTTCAAACCAAATCAGTGCAAGTACCACTAGTATCATAGTTGGTATTGAACGTGCCAAAGCGTTGATTGGTTTTAATAGATTTCTAAAAAACCTATTTAAATAAGACATTATTGATAGTATAATAGCAAAAATCATAGCAAATAAAAAACTAAAAAAACATCTCCCCATAGAATAAAGTATATCTATGTAGAACGTAGAATTCAGTATGATTTCTTTAATGCTATTAAATACTTGACCTACTGTTGGTAAAAAAATATCATTATCAATTTTTAAAGCAATAATTTGCCATAAAAATAAGAGGATAACACAAGAAAGTGTTACCTCTAATTTATCTATAAACTGTTCTTTATTTTTTTTATTTTTCAACAAAGTATATTGCTTCATCTGGTACTTTGCCTCCTAATGTCTTATCATCAAAATTAGCCAATTTATCGTAGTAGTTTTTGTAATCTTTAGTCATATCCTTAACTGGAATATATTTCAAATCAGCTCTTTCAAGGGCTTCTCCTATTATCTTTGATTCAGTAGATATTTTTATTTTTTCAGAATATGCACCTAATTCTTTAGGATTTTTATTTGCCCAATCTATACTATTTGATAATTGACCTACAAAAGAATCTACAAAATCTTTATTATCTCTCAAAAACTCAGACTTTACAATTAATGTAGATTGAGGATAACCATCTTTTGAACCACTTACTTCTTTCCATGAATCGTTCAAACTTTTTATAATTTTTATATCTGGATTCTTAGACATCAAGGCACTAAGTGCAGGCTCTGGAACAATTCCTGTTTTAACTTTACCAGTAGCCAACAATGGTACCAATTCACTTGCTGAATTTACATAATTAAAATTTACATCTGAATAATTTATATCCATTTGTAACAAAAGGCTTTTTATAGTTATATCTGGAGTAAGTCCTTTTCCAGTGCATCCAACCTCTTTACCAACTAAATCAGAATAGTCTTTTATATCTTCTGTTGATACTAAATAAAGCGAACCCATTCCCACAGTTCCAACGATATTATATGCTGAAGTTTTATTATATGCTATTGCAGCCATGTTTGATGGAACTATAGCTATATCTACATCTTTTTTCATCACTCTAGTGGAAATCGCCTCAGGTGTCTTTTCAATGCTATATTTTGTTTCATATCCATCTTTAATCTCTGGATTTTCATTTGCAAGTTTAGCTATTGCTACTGCTGGTAATCCATCTGGAACAGCTACTTTTACTTCTTTAACAACTGATAACTCTTTTTTTGGAGTTTTATCTTCTTTCGATGTACATCCTCCCAAAAAAATCACACTCAATGCTACTAATAATATTATAGAAATATACTTTTTCATCTCTTCCTCCCAAAGCTAACATCTTATAAAATAATTATATTTATTTATATTAATTTCTGTTAATTTATCGAATAATCCTTCTTCTTTAAATATTTTTATTTATATTCTAATACTTTTTCTTTTTCTTAGTTGAACTTTTTTGTTGATTTTTATTAGTTCTGTTATTTGTATTACCTCTTTTGTTTTTATTTGCACCTTTAGATGTATTTTTTTTAGAATTATTTCTATTAAAATAAGGCTTCTCATCTTTTGGTTTTATCAAGCATCTATGCCCAAAACCTATTAGGTCTTCTCTTCCTGCTTCAACTAGTGCAGAATATACTAAATCATAATTTCTAGGTGCTCTATACTGCAATAAAGCTCTTTGCATTGCCTTATCACGTTTTGATTTAGGTACATAAACTGGCTGCATAGTAAGTGGGTCTATACCTGTATAAAACATGGTTGTTGACAGAGTTCCAGGAGTTGGGTAAAAGTCTTGAACCTGTTCTGGTTGATAGTGAGTATCTCTTAAATACTCAGCTAACTCTATAGCACTATTTAATGTAGAACCAGGATGACTAGACATTAAATACGGTATCAAATATTGCTTTTTACCTAATTCTTCATTTATAGCAAAAAACTTCTGTCTAAACTTATCATAAGTTTTTCCTGCTGGTTTTTGCATATACTTTAAAACTTCTTCAGATATATGTTCTGGTGCTACCTTCAGTTGACCACTTACATGATGCTCTATCAACTCTCTAAGAAACTTATTATTCTTGTCTGCCATTACATAATCGTATCTAATTCCAGAACGTACAAACACCTTTTTGATTTTAGGTAATTTTCTTACAGCTCTAAGTAAGTGTAGATATTCACTATGGTCTGCATCTAGATTTTTACATGGTGATGGCGATAAACACTGTCTATTTTTACAAGCACCTTTAGTAATTTGTTTGTTACAAGCTGGTCTTCTAAAATTAGCTGTTGGACCTCCAACATCATGTATATACCCTTTAAAATCATCTAAATTTGTTATTCCTATTGCTTCGTCAATAATTGATTTTTCACTTCTACTTTGTACTGCTCTTCCTTGATGAAATGTTATTGCACAAAATGAACAACTACCAAAACATCCTCTTGAACTTACTATACTAAATTTTACTTCTTCTATAGCTGGTATACCACCAAATTCTTCATATACAGGATGGTATGTCTTTTGATATGGCAATCCATATACTTCGTCTAATTCTTCCCTACTAAGTGGTTTCTCTGGTTTATTTTGAACCAAATACTTACTTCCATGAGGTTGAACAATTATATTCCCTCTAAATGGGTCTTGTTCATCATACTGAATTTTAAAAGCCTCTACATACTTCATTTTATCTTCACATATTTCTTTATATGATGGAATTAATATATATTTATCATATATTTCTTCCAATGTATCTGCAATATAGCATGTCCCATCAATATGTCTAATATATTTTGGGTCATATCCATCATTAAGTGCATTGGCTACTTCTACAATCTGCTTTTCACTCATACCATAAACTAATAAATCTGCTCCACTATCTATTAACATAGATTTTCTAACCTTATCACTCCAATAATCATAGTGTGCAAATCTTCTTAAACTAGCTTCAATTCCACCTATTACTATTGCAACATCACTGTATGCTTCTCTTATTTTATTACAATATACTATAGTAGCTCTATCTGGTCTATGACCCATTTTCCCACCTGGAGAATACATATCCTTTTCTCTATGCTTTTTACTTACAGAATAATGATTAACCATTGAATCCATATTTCCTGCATTGACCAAAAAACCAAGTCTAGGTTTTCCTAGCTTCATAAAATCATCTGTAGTCTTCCAGTTTGGTTGAGCTATTATCCCAACCTTGTACCCAGCCTTTTCTAAAACTCTAGATATTATTGCTGTACCAAAACTATGATGGTCTACATATGCATCTCCTGTAACTAGAACAAAATCTAATTCTTCCCATCCTCTATCTATCATATCTTGTTTACTTATTGGTAAAAACTTATTTTCCATATTATCACCTGCTCAATATATATTTAACAAATATTTTTCTTATACAAAAGTATCGTTTAATTTTGTTCTTAACGCTTAATTATATCATAAAAAATACTTAAAGCCACAACTTAAATGATTTATATAGACTTTTTAAGTCTAATAAGTTCAAATTGTGATTTTAAGTAAATCTATAATACAGTATTTTAAACATTTTCTTCGGATTCAATGCTACTTACTTCACTTCCAAAGATTAAACATGCATCTTTACCATCAAACCATTTCAAAGTAGTTGTAGTTATATTTGCCTTCACATCAAACTTTCTATTACGCATAAATGATTTACAAGTATCATCACCATCTTTTAAATCTCTCATAGGACATTTTTTACAAGGTTTATTTTGAATACGCATTTTTAATAAAAACATACTAAGTGTTTTAGATATAAAAGTCAGTGTATTCACTTCATCATTAGTCCACATACGATTGTATGAACATTCATCAAATCCTACGAACCCTCTAAATTTATTACCTTCTAAAATCTTACATTGTAATATTGAACGTATACCCTGTGGCTTAAGTCTTTTTTTCACATCACTACCTAAATTATCAATCACCTCTTCATCACTTATATTGTTCGAGTTTCCAATGAATTTAGCAATAGATTCAAGCATGTCAAATTGACCACTAAGTCTTGTCTTTAGATTAACTATATTATGTTCTGTAAACTCTGACAAATATATCTGTGTGGTTTCTTTTAATTTATTATCCAATTTAAACTTAATAAACTTAAACTTGAAAATAGCTCCACAGGTTAAAATAATTATAATAATAAACAAGATGCTAATACCCAGGATTCTTGGCTTTAGTCTGTTCATCATACTCACATCCTCATTATATAATTATATTATTTACTTATCTTGCAAACCTTTGTATTTATTTAGATTCTTTATTCATATTTTTATGATTTTTCAATATACAATTACCTTCCTCTTATATTAGAGTTAAATAACATGCCTTCAGATTTATTTGTAAAATCTTTATTCTTAATTAGTATTAAAAACTCTAATTTTGCGTTTGGTTTATCAAAAATTGATAACGTAATATACTCATTATTATTCATTCCTTTTCTAATTAATTACTATCCCCTTAATTTCACAACAAAAAAATACTAACTATTCCTTATAAATACTACTTTTTTTATAATTGTAATGAAAACATATGATAATCTTATTATATAATATGTATTTAATTTTTTTTAAATATATAAATACAATTATATAACTTTCCATTCTAAATTATAACATAGAATATCACTACCTATATCCTAAAATTATCCATTTTCAAAAAAGGCAACTATTATTAATAATCTTAACTTCTAAAATTTATATTTCACATATAACTCAAAAAAAACAAGGGCTAAAAAGTGTAAAATTCACTTTTTAGCCCTTTATTAATTATTCGTTTATTTCATGTAGAAATAGACCACATCTTACTTTAGGTTCAAACCATGTTGACTTAGCTGGCATTATCTTACCTGCATCTGCTACTCTTATTAAATCCTCAATACTAGTAGGATACATTGCAAACGCTACCTTCATATCTTCATTAACTCTTTTTTCTAATTCTTCAAGACCTCTAATTCCGCCGATAAAATCAATTCTTTTATCTACTCTAGGATTATCAATTCCTAAAATAGCATCAATAACATAATCTTGTAATATAGAAATATCTAATGAGTCAACAGGGTCTTCTATTTCTAATAAATTTTTATTTGCTTTCATTTTGTACCATTTATTACCTAAATACATTCCGAAAGTTCCTTTTTTGTCAGGTTTATATTTTTCTTTTCCTTCTATTTCTTCTAGTTCAAAATTTTCTTTTATTTTATTTATAAATTCTTCCTCACTTAAACCATTTAAGTCTTTGATAACTCTATTATAATCCAAAACCATTAAATTCTCATCTGGTGCAATCATTGCTATAAAGTAATTAAATTCTTCTTTTCCAGTATAATTTGGATTTTTAGCTCTCATTTCTTTAGCTACATTTTCTGCTGAAGCTGTTCTATGATGACCATCTGCAATGTATAGATAATCTAATTTCCCAAATTCATCTACTAAGTTACATATTATATCATCATTATCAATCTTCCATACTGTATGCTCTATCTTGTCATCTGTTATAAAATCATATAAAGGTTCATTATTATCCATAAAATCATTGATTATATCATCTATCAATCTTTGATGTTTATAAGTTACAAGTATAGTTCCCGTATTAGCATCACAGTATTTTATATGTTTTGTTCTATCAATTTCCTTTTCTGGTCGAGTGTACTCATGTTTTTTTATTGTTCCATTTAAGCTTTCATCAACTGATATACATGCTACTATACCAACTTGAGCTCTACCATCCATGATTTGTTTATATATATATATACACTCTTTGTCATCTTTTACTAGAATTTCTTGTTTTCGAAACTCATCTAAATTTTCTCGCGCTTTTAAATAAACTTTTTCATCATATAAATTTATATTTTCATCTAAATCAATTTCTGATTTATCTATATGCAAAAATGAATATGGATTCCCTTCTGCAATTTTTCTAGCTTCTTTACTATTCATAACATCGTAAGGAAGTGCTGCTACTTTATCTACTATATATTTGTTTGGTCTAATCGCCTTAAATGGTTTAATCGTTGCCATTACTAATTTCCTCCTAATTATATAAAATATTTTATAATGCTACCCCTATTAGATTGTTGAAGTCAAGAAAGAAATCTTGAATCACAGTTACTATTTCTTCTCCTATTCTTTCTTGAGCTTCTACTGTAGATGCCCCAATATGAGGTGTAGGAGAAACTCTTGGATGATTTACTAAGTCTAGATTTAAAGTAGGTTCTTGTTCATAAACATCTATAGCTACTGCTGATAATTTACCTTCATCTAATGCTTTTAGTAAATCTTTTTCATCAACTAAACCACCTCTTGCACAGTTTATTAAATAAGCCCCCTTCTTCATCTTATTTATTTCTTTTTCAGTTATTACTGCCCCCTTATTCTTATCAAATGGTATGTGTAAAGATAAGAAATCTGCCTTTTCTAAAACTTCTTCCATATCACAGAATCTATAATTGTTAAAGCCTTGTGCTTCACCCATTATGTCAGTATATATAACATCCATACCTAATAATTCTGCTCTCTTTGCAACTTCTTTTGCAATTCTTCCAAAACCTATAAGTCCAAGTGTCTTTCCATTAATTTCTGTACCTTTGTATTTTTTCTTTTCCCATTTTCCATCTCTCATAGTTACATTGGCAGTATTTATGAATCTTGCAAGAACAAATAATTGACCTATTGTAAGCTCTGCAACAGATATACTACTTGCATTTGGAGTATTCATAACTTTTATACCTTTAGCTTGAGCATATTTAACATCTATGTTATCTAGTCCTACTCCACCTCTTACTATCAACTTCAACTTTTTGCCCTCTAATGCTTTATCTATTACATCCTTAGTAACTTTAGTAGCTGAACGTACTACAAGTACATCAACATCTTTAAGTTTGTCTCCTAAAACATCTTTTTCATAAAATTGCTCTATCACATTAAAATTTAACTCTCTCAATTTTCTCGCTGCTTCTTTCTCTATTCCATCAGTAATTAATATATTATACATAACAAACTCCTCCAATTTTTATTCACTTAATTTTCCCAATTTTTATTTTTTAAAGTATTTTCATCAATAAAAGACTTTGTTTAATTCAACTTTCTGTTTATATAATTTTCAAAATATTTTTTATTAAAATCATATCAAACTTTCTTATTG
>NZ_JAGWCV010000041.1:0-32718 GCF_020657735.1 Clostridioides sp. ZZV15-6383
TGGAGGAAATAGCAAACCAAATCCAGATAATGGAGGAAATAGTAAACCGGATCCAGATAGTGGAGGAAATAGCAAACCAAATCCAGATAATGGAGGAAATAGTAAACCGGATCCAGATAGTGGAGGAAATAGCAAACCAAATCCAGATAATGGAGGAAATAGTAAACCGGATCCAGATAGTGGAGGAAGTAGCAAACCAAATCCAGATAATGGAGGAAATAGCAAAACAGATATAGATACAGATGGGGATGGAAAACCGGATATAAATATAGATACAGATGGGTATGGAAAACCAGATATAAATATAGATACAGATGAAAGTTTAGATAGTAATGTAGGTCAAAATGTACAAACAGGAGATCAAAGCAATATAATGCTAGATTTAGCATTAATGTTCATTAGCTCGTCTTTTTTAATTAAAAATCTAATAAATAAATACTTAAGACGTAAATAACATTTATTGTGTACATATTTATTTTATTGGATAAACTATAGTGGCTATAGATAGATTTGTGTAAATAAAAATCTATTTATAGTCATTTTTGTATTTAACTTTAAAGTTTTGAGATAATTTTCATATAGAAAAGAGAATTTTTTATTAAAAGAGATTAATGGAATTGATATCATTAATTCAATTTTAGTAATTATGTTTAGATACAGAGAGTCAACCAGTTAGTATAGAAGTTGTAAGTAGATGGGCTATAAACTCAGTGCTAATATATCCAAGATATGTATTAACTGATGTATCTAAAGTAATTACTTCCACAATTATCTGTTGGGTAACATTAATTTTAGCAAGAAGATGGAATTACAACTAATAAGCTATGAAAATATGAATAAATATTAGGTATTTAATTAGTAGGTTATATTGTTGCTGGAGATGATAATAAATATTTTAGTTTTAAAGAAAATTTTAAAATATAAGAATTTTAGCTTAAATAAATTAGGATAAGACTTTTTCTATATTTTAAACAAATTAAAACAAAGAAGTTTTAATTTGAGACCGAAAAGTTTTTGAAAAATAATATATATCCTAAACTAAATATTAGATGAAGCATTAGATAAAGCGACATTAAAGTTAAAAATGTATTCAAATCAAAAACAAGAAGACATTTTAACAAACCATTTAATCGCTCTTGAAGTAATAAAACCAATTGGGAAAATATCTATAGAATCAGTACTTAAAAAATTGGAAAATAGTATATTAAAGAAGCTATCTGTAGAAATCAACTATCGTACAGGTCGTGAAGCAAAATCAAAATATAGAATTATAAATCCATATGGAATTGTTCATTGGAATAATAATTAGTATAGATTGCTTCTTAGTGAACTTAAATTTTATTTAAATTTAAATTCTAAGCTACTTTCTCTATAGCCAATAGATAAGTATTAAAAAATTATCATATATGTAATTAGTACTTATAGCAACACAAATAGAGCTAATAGTTCCTATAATAAAATTTATCATTAGTTACATATAGGATAAACATCCTTTCTGCTTACTGTAGGAAATAGGACTATATGAAACTGCCACTCATAGATTGCAATTTATTTGAAAAAGTTATATATTTATAACATAAAGTATTATAAATATATAACTTTTAAGGAGTGATTTTATATGTATAAATCAGAAACTGGTGTAAGAAAAGATTATATTGGAATTACTTGTAATAACTTATTTTTTTATAGCTGTATTAGCCACTAAGTATATTTTTAAAGGTCCAAGTACTGCTTCTCTTCCAAGGTTGAGTTGGCTAATAGTTTTTGGATGTTATTCAATTGATAATAAAAAATATAATGATTTAGTTGGTGAATCATCTGAATTTATACTATCAAAGGTTAATAAAATTGCAATAAAAATAATGATATATTCTATAGTAATAATAGCTATTTTCTTTGCAACGCCTTATATAAGTAATATAAATATATCAAACGTGTATACAGGTATAATTCTCATTGCAGTTTTATTTATACAGTCTTTATCTAAATTAGTGTTGTATATATACTTTGATAAAAGGGGGATATGTAACTAAGTGGCAATATTGATGAAAACAAAAATTAAATAATACAGGGAAAACTCCTTATGACGCAAAATGAACTTGCTAAATTAGTTGGTGTAAGACGTGAGACTATTGTACACTTAGAAAATGGATTAATGTAACATAAAGGATATTCATGATAAACATTTAAAAAACTAAATAATAATAAGGATACAAGATAATATAAAATTAATTTGTATCCTTATTTTGATTTTGTAATCAACTATATGAAATTAAAATATTTTTATGTATTTAATTTTTACAATAAAAATATTTTATTCAATTTTTATACAGTTTCTACCTTCTTATCTGTCATTATTTGAGTATATATATTTAAATTTATTAATACATTATAATACTCATTAAAACTTGTACCGTTTTATGAGATACACCATTTTCAAAAAATCTAGTTCAATAAGTTTTTCTAAGATAGTGAAACTTTATAAACTCTATATCTAAGTTATTTAGTATAGATTTTAGATTCCTTAAAGGTCTTTTATTATTTATAAGGGGAGTTAATTTATTGAAAAACTCTCAATTATTATTTCTATATAATTTTCCAACTTTTAATATATCTGTATTTTGATTTACTTTATGTTATTTCAATTTATTTAAAATGTCTTTTGAAATAGGTACCATTCTGTAGGAATTTGATGTCTTTATTTTTTGATCTAATACCTTAAGTTCTATATCTACATTTTTATCTATAAAATATGTTATTTGAAGTGTTCTTTTAACTGTTAAATTGAATTTTTTTCTTATTGGTTTTCCATCTTCATTTTAAGCAATCATTATACGGGAACGCCAACCATATTTATATTTCATGATAGAGTTTTCTCCATTAGCTCCTTTAGTTGCCATTTTTAAACAGTTTCTTATATGATTTATAGTTATATCAATCAAAGAATGTAATACATTTCTCTAATAAGAATTTTATAACTTCATAAGTTTCTAGTGTTTCATAGAAGCTTAGCAAATAGTCAAATATATACGAGCTTTAAGCATAATAAGTCAAGTAAATAGTCTTTATATAAATAACTTTGTAAATATAGTATCAGGAATAAAGAGAGAAAGAGTATTAAACCTAGTTTAGTTATAATGAATTACTCGAAAATTTTGGATTATGAAAGTAAAGAAGTAGGAGAAGTTAAACTTGCTGACTTATCAAGGCAAATAAAAAAGATGGTTTTAGATTTTAATATACCAGTTATTCAGCGTGCTCAATAAAATGATGAATAGCAGAAAAGATGCTAAAGAAATATTACTAGCTTGTTTACCAGAGTTATATAATATGCATAATAAACTATCAGAGGAATTATAGTATGTTTGGATTATTAGATAGAGGTATCTCATATATACATAAAGCTTTAGAATAATTTGGAGAAATAGAAAAAGCTATAGTACTTGGAAGTAGGGTTATGGATAATTATAAAAAAGGATAAGATATAGCTATAATTGGTGGAAATGTAACTAATAAGATTATTTTTAGTTTGGATGATTATTTTAACAAAAAAGGAATTTACACTTTTAATAGATGCTAAATTCCTTTTTTGTTGCTTAAATAACACAATAGGGGGAGATTTAAAATTATAAGTAGAGAATAAGTTATAATTTTATATTTGCCATAATAATAGAGCCTACAGATATAGTGGTTAAGCCATATAAATTAAAGTTGCAAAATAAATTAAAATTAAAGTAAAAATAAATAGAAATTAAAGTAAAATAGATTTAAAATAAGAGTGAAAAGGTTTGCATTAAGTACTGGGTTAAAGTTTGAATTAAAGTACTTTTAAAGTGAGATATTACTAGAAACTTATTTACAATGGGGAGGAATATGTAATGAAAAGAGTAAAAAAGGGGATTGCCTTATTAGTGTTATCAAGTATTATGATTGGAACATTGAATGGTTGCACTAAAAATGATACGAGTACATCAGATGCGATTATAGTAAGTTTTTGGTCATCACCACAAAAAGTTCAATATGATTTTTGGGAAGGTAAGGCAAAAGAATTTAATAGTGAAGAAATAAAAATTAATGATAAAGTTGTGAAGGTAGAAGTACAGCAAATGCCTGAAACACCGTCATCAGAGGCGGGAATACAAAATGCTTTAGCTACAGATACAGCTCCAGCAATATCAGAAAATATAAATAGAGGTTTTGCAGCAACATTAGCAGATTCTGATGCAATATACAATTTAGAAGAAGAGGAATGGTTTAAAGCTGTAGTAAAAAATAAGGATATTAAAGACGTTATAGAAGGTTGGCAAATAGAAGGAAATCAATATGTTATTCCTCAGTATGTTAACCCAATGGTATTACAATGGAATTCAAAAGGATTAAAAGCATTAGGATATGATAATCCTCCAACAACAAAGGCAGAATTTGAAGAATTGATAACAACATTTAGAGCGAATAAAGATAAGATGAAAGAAGTTGGTGTAAGTCATATTATGTATAGAAATCAACTTATAAGACCGGATTTCTGGTGGGATAGATGGAATGATTTCCAAAACATTTATTTATCATTTAGTGGAGGAAAACCATGGGTTGAAGGTAATAAATTAGTTTTAGACAAAGAAGTAACAAAAGAAACATTTGAATTTTTTGGAACAATGGGAGATACTTTATTAACTCAAGAAATACCTAACTTATGGGCAGAAGAAAAACCTCAAGCATTATGTTCTATAGCAGCACCATGGGAAATCAGTGTTCTTAGAGAAGGTGGTAAGGTATATGGTGAAGATTATGTATTTGGTCCAATGATAGTGAAGAATGAAGGTGATACAGCATATAATTTTGCTGATTCAAAAGGTTTAGTTTTATACAAAGACGCAAATATTACAGATGAGATACATCAAGGTGCAGTGGAATTTGTTAAGTGGTTATACAGTGAAGAAAACTCTTCAAAAACTGATTTAGAATGGGTTCAAGCAACAACAATGTTACCTGTTAGAGGAGATTTAGTAGAAAATGATACATTCAAATCTTACTTGGATGAAAATGTTGAATTAAAAGCATTAGCACAAGAAGTGTCAAATGCGGTTCCAGGTATGCCACATGGAAAAATGGCTGAAATTCAAGAAGCTTTAGGTGGACCTTTAGCAGCATATATTGAAACAACATTGGGGTCAACTAGTCTAAAACCTACTGATGCAACTAAGTATGTTGATGAAGCATTTGACGCTATGAAGCAAGCTGGTGGATTGGAGTAAAGTCAAAAAGATAAAGCGAAAATAAGCTATCTTATTTTCGCTTTATTATAAAGGAGAGATGATAGATGAAGAAAAAAATACAAGGTTTAAGTAATAAAGGTGTAGTTTTAGGGTGGCTTTTCAATGTACCTTACTTGGTTTATTCTTTAATATATTTCTTAATTCCACTAGGATGGGCTATTTGGTTATCAACTACAGATTGGAATTTAATGTCTAGTAATAAAAACTTTGTAGGAATAAATAATTTTGTTAGATTGTTTAGTGATCCAAAAATAAAGGCAGCTTTTTTTAATTCGTTTAAATATCTAGTACCTATTGTTGTATTATCATTTGTTGTTGCAATGATTATTGCATTACTAGTTTATAACTTACCAGATAAAATAAAGGGCTTTATAGCTGTATTATTTTTTATACCCTATCTAACTTCAGGGGTAGCAGTATCAGTAGTAGTAAGATATTTTTTTAGTTACAATTCGGCTTTAAGTGTATTTTTAAGTGATAATGGAATTAATATCGATTGGTTTAGAGATTCTAGATGGGCTTTTGCTATAATTATAGGAATAATTGTTTGGAAAATGTCAGGTTATTATGCACTATTTATATTATCAGCATTAGAATCTATATCAGATGATGTGCATGATGCATGTAAAATAGATGGAGTTTATGGATTCAAAAAGTTTACAGGAGTAATATTGCCAATGATATTACCTACTTTAACAACAGTTTTAGTTTTAGCATCAGGTTTAGCGTTTGGGATATTTACTGAGCCATATTTATTAACTGGTGGTGGTCCTAATTTAGCAACTACAACTTGGCAACTAGAAATATACAATACATCATTCACCAACTTCCAATCTGGATATGGTGCTGCTATAGCAATAGCCAATGCGGTTCATATATTTGTAACTATTAAAATATTAAGTGTAGTTATGGATAAAATTAATGCTAAGTATGGAGCATAAAAATAAAGGGAGGTTGAGAATTATGAGCAATAAAAAGAAAGTAACTAAAATTTTAGTTGTAATAGCAACTTTAATAATATTAGCTATATCTTTATTCCCATATTACTATATGATAATTCAGTCATTTGCCTCATGGGAGCAAGTTGATAAAGTTATAGTGCCAACTAGCTTTGATTTAAGTAGCTATAAGTATTTGTTAGGTGGAACTAGTGGAGCAACTGCAAGTATGTGGATAAAGGCATTAATTAATTCATTTATAGTATCTTTACCTACAGCAATAATGTCAGTAGTAGTAGGTTTACTTGTTGGATACTCAGTATCAAAAATGAAAAAATTTAAAGGTGAAAAATTTATAATGAATACACTTTTATTCCAAATGTTCTTTCCAGTAATAATACTATTAGTACCAAGATATATGTTAACAAAACCATTAACTAATACTTATATAGGAATGATAATACCACTATCAGTATCTATTTGGGGAATATTTATGTACATAAATTACTTTAAATCATTACCTAATGATGTATTTGAAGCAGCTAGAATAGATGGTGCTTCAGAATTAAGAATATTAGGTAGTATTGCATTTCCAGTAACAAAATCAGTTACAACAATAGTATTTTTATCTACATTTATGAGTAGATGGGGAGAACTTATGTGGGATATGTTAATTTCACCAAAGATAGATATGCAAACACTAAATGTTTTAATATCTACACAATTTAAACCTATGGGAAATTTACCAGGGCCAATGTATGCAGCTTCAGTGATATTAACATTACCGATAATAATTATGTTCCTTTGTTTTTCTAAACATTTTAAAGAAGGAATAAACTTTATGCTTAAATAGTAGGGGGAAAATAATGAATAATATAAATGTAATAAGAAGTAAAAATAATCCATTAATAAAGACAAGTGATGTAAAACCAAGTAGAAAAGATTTTAGAGTGGATGGTGTATTTAATTGTGGAGTTTGTAAATATAATAATGAATATATTTTACTTTGTAGGGTAGCAGAATCAGTTAAAGTTGATTTAGATAAGGAAGTAAAGGTTCCTATAGTAGTTAATAAGGAAGGAGAAGATATTATAGAAGTAATATCTTTTAATAAGGATGTAGATATACAATATGACTACTCAGACCCACGTTCTTTATGGACAATAGATAATAAAGGAGCTAAAAAAATAGCGTATTTGACATCATTATCACACATTAGAGTAGCAAGGTCAAAAGATGGAGAAAACTTTAAAATAGATGATGAACCATTTATAAAACCAATAGCATCAGAAGAAGAATGGGGAATAGAAGACCCAAGGATAACTGAAATAGATGGAATTTACTATATAAATTATACATCAGTAACAAGAAATGGGGCAGCAACATCATTAGTATCTACTAAAGATTTTATTAGCTATGAAAGACATGGTATAATATTTGCACCTGAAAATAAAGATGTAACTATTTTCCCTGAAAAAATAGATGGAAAGTATATTGCATATAATAGACCTGTACCTTATTCAATAGGTACACCTGATATGTGGATAGCAGAATCTCCAGATTTAATACACTGGGGTAAGCAAAAATATTTTTATGGTGTAACAAATAAAGATTCTTGGGAAAATGGAAGAGTTGGTGGTGGGGCAGTACCATTTTTAACTGAAAAAGGATGGGTTAAAATTTACCATGCAGCAGATAGGAATAATAGATATTGCTTAGGAGCATTCCTACTTGATAAAAATAATCCATGTAAAATATTATCGAAGACAAATAAGCCTATACTAGAGCCTGATGCAGATTATGAAAGAGAAGGATTCTTTGGAAATGTAGTATTTACATGTGGATGTGTATTTGAAGATGGGTTTGTAAAGATATATTATGGTGCAGCAGATGATAAAGTTTGTAGAGCGGATATAAGGATTGAAGATATATTTGCAATGTTAGAGATTTAATGAAATCAAAGGCTATTGGTTGATTTATTGACCAATGGCCTTGAATTATATAGAATTTGGAGTGTCAATTTATGAGAAGAATAACAATGAAGGATATATCAAATAGATTAGATATATCTATAAATGCGGTATCTTTAGCTTTAAATAATAAGGTAGGTGTAAGTGAAGAAACCAGAAAAATGGTATTAAATGTGGCAGAAGAACTAGGTTATTTAGAGAAATCTCCTAAATTTGTAAAATCATATGCACAAAAAAATATATGTGTAATCATTAAAAAAATTTACTTTGAAGACAATACTTTTTATTCTAAGGTAATGAAAGGAATAAGTGATGAAGCTAGTAAAAATAACTATGATATTATAACTTGTATAAAGGATGATTCAAAAAATATTCCTAGCTGTATAGAAACAAAGAAGGTATGTGGAGTAGTAGTAATAGGAGCAATAGATGATGATTACTTATTTAAACTAAAACAATACAGTATACCAGTAGTATTAGTTGATCATGCATCATTACTTTATAATACTGATAGTATACTTACAGATAATAAAATGGGTAGTTTTAAAATAACAAAATTACTTTTTGATAAAGGATATGAAAAGATAGGATTTTTTGGGGATTTGGAATATTCATTGAGTGTTAAGGAGAGACATTTTGGTTATAAAGAGGCTATTAAGAAATTTGCATCAGCAGAAAGTAATGTAAAAGAGGATATACATAAATATTCAATTTTAAATGATATAGAAGAATATATATTAAATGGAGAGCATAAAAAAATTCAAGAAATTATAGAAAATATAGATACATTACCAGAAGCATTTGTATGTTCTAATGATAATGCAGCTATTATGTTGATTACTTCATTGGCAGACTTAGGGTATAAAGTTCCAAAGGATATTGCAGTGGTTGGATTTGATGATATAGCTATGAATTCACTGCTAGTTCCAAAATTAACCACAGTAAGAGTAAATAAGGAACTTATGGGAATGAAAGCTGTTAAACGATTGCTTTGGAGATTAAACAACAAAGAAGAGATGACCGAGAATTTGGTTATGGGTGTGGAAGTTATAGAACGAGCTAGCTGTTAAAATGAACTTTGGAGGAAAAATATATGCAAAATAAATGGTGGAGAGAGTCTGTATTTTATGAAATATATATGCCTAGTTTTAAGGATGGAAATGGTGATGGAATAGGAGATTTTAAAGGAATAGCGTCAAAACTAGATTACTTAAAAGATTTAGGGATAAAGGGGATTTGGCTAACACCATTTTATCCATCTCCTAAAGTTGATAATGGATATGATATATCGGACTATTATAATATAGATAAAGATTATGGAACATTAGAAGAATTTAAAGAATTTTTAAATAAGGCTCATAACTTAGGTATAAAAGTTATAATAGACATAGTTCTTAATCACACATCTAGTGAACATCCTTGGTTTAAAGAGTCAAAATCATCAATAGGTAGTGAAAGGAGAGATTTTTATATTTGGAAAAATAGTATTCCGAATAACTGGGAATCTTTTTTTGGTGGAGAAGCATGGGAATATGATGAAAATACAAAAGAGTACTATTATCATGCCTTTGCAAAAGAGCAAGTAGATTTGAATTGGTCAAATCCAAAGGTTTATGAGGCCATGAAAGATGTATTGAAGTACTGGATAGATTTTGGAATTGATGGATTTAGATTTGATGTTATAAATTTCTTAACAGTACAAGATGATTTAAATGTTGATAATCCGTTTGATGAAAGTGGTGAACAAATACATAAGTATGACAAGAATCAAGATGGTGTATTAGATATAATAAAGAGATTAGTAAAAGATATTAGGGACATTAAGGAAGATATTTTTCTTGTGGGAGAAGTAGGCTCAGAAGATTTTAATGAATTAAAGCCATATTGTGGTGAAAACTTGCTAGATGTTGTGTTTAATTTTAATTTAGGGAGTATAGACGAATTTTCTATAGAAAAAATATATAAAGAAATACTATGTATGAATGAAGAATATGATGAAAAACAGATACCTACAATATTTTTTAATAGTCATGATATGGGAAGAAGTATAACACGATTTAATCCTAAGGGAAATTGTAATGGGATAGAAAAGGCTATAGCAGCTTTACTTTTGACAACTAAAGGTGTTCCATTTATGTATTTTGGTGAAGAAATAGGTATGCAAGACTTAGTTTGTTATGATATTGATAAAATGAATGATATACAAGGAATAACTAAATATAAATTAGAAATAGCAAAAGGTAAATCAGAATATGAAGCTCTAAAATTATCAAATAAAAGTTCTAGAGACAAGTCTAGAAGTCCTATGCAGTGGAATAATGACATCAATTATGGATTTAGTGAAGCAAAGCCTTGGATTAATATAGAAGATAAGAAAGATAAAACAACAGTTGAAAAAGCTACAAAAGATAATAAAAGTTTATTAAACTTATACAAAGAATTAATAAAAATAAGATGTAATACAACAGCGCTATTATATGGGGATTATGAAGATTTAATTTTAGAAAATGATGTATTAAGCTTTAGAAGAAAATACAATGATATAGTTGTAGATGTTGTAATCAACTTTAGCAATGAGGATTATACACAAAAAATAGATAAAATAGAACTCTTAAACACATCAGAAAGCAATACATTAAAACCATATGATTTCTCAATATATATAAATAAATTATAAATATAATAAATTAATGATTAAGAGGTAAAATATGTCTAGTTTAAAAACAATTAAACAATTATTGAATGAATATAATGCAAAAGATGTAAGATTCTACAGAAAAGAAAAAATAGTATTCGAAGATGTAGGAGAAAAAGATGTATATAATATAAGTGCACCTTTTATAGATGAAAATGAATTAGTAATAGCAGGAAGAGTAGAATATAGAGACAGTGAGCACTCAGAAATTTATTTTTTTGTTAAAAGGAATGGGAAATGGATACCAAGAGAAAATACTAAAAAATTCACTTTACAAGACCCATTTTTTACTTTTATAAATGGAGAATTAATATTAGGTGGAGTTGAAATATTCCCACATCTAACTATAGAAAACTCACTAGGATGGAGAACTGTATTTTATAAAGGTAAAGATATCAACTCCTTAGAAATGTGTTTCAAGGGTCCAATTGGAATGAAGGATTTAAGACTTGTTGAGTTAAAGAATAAAAAAATAGGAGTTTTAACTAGACCACAAGGAAGTAAAGGTGGTAGAGGTAAAATAGGATTTACAATAGTTAATAAAATAGATGATTTGACTATAAATACTATAGATAACGCACCCCTATTAAAAAATCAATTTACTGATTTAGAGTGGGGAGGAGCCAATGAAGCACATTTATTAAAAGATGGAAGACTTGGAATTTTGGGGCATATTGCTTGCTTTGATGATAATAAGGATAGACATTATTATCCAATGGTATTCATATTAAATCCAGAAACTAGTGAAACCACTGATATAGAATTAATAGCTACTAGAAAAGATTTTTTAGAAGGTCCTTCAAAAAGAACAGACTTAATTGATGTGGTATTTAGTGGAGGTTTAGTAAGGAACAATGATGAAACAGCAACTTTATATGCAGGAATAAGTGATGCTGAAGCTCAATTAGTAACAATCTTAGATCCTTTCAATGGATTATAGAAGTTTGGAGGACATTAATGGAATGATAAATATCTTAGATGAAACGTATGACAACAGGTTTATAGATGCAGTAAAAGCACAAATAATAAGACCCGATATAATAGATGGATATGGAGAAAGCTGTGGGTATTTAGTTGGTACTCATGTTAGGGATAAAGATAGAAACAATTAAGGATGACATAGAAAACAAAATACAAGAAATATAAATGAAATTTAAGGAGAATAAGAATGAGGAAAGATTATGTTGTAGCAGTAGATTTAGGTGGAAAATTATGTGTGCTAGGTGCAGCTACACTAGCTATAAGTGAATTAAATAATATCAATTAAGTTAAATTGGAAAATAATAAAAGAAATATTAAAAAAATACTATCTTGCGTAACATAGAATTATACGGATTATGAGAATATAAATAAATAACAACAAGGACTTTGTACTTTTATGACCCTTGTGGGTAAAATTTATTTTAACATGCTTAGATTATATAAATTATATGAAAAAAAAGTAGAATGAGTGAATATTTAGAAGAATAAGCTAGTAAAGATATATATGAAATTATATATTGACTAAGTAGAGTTAATAATTTATAATGAAAATAAAGTTATCATACAGATAAATAAAAGGATCGTTACTGAGATAGATGTAATCAGGCGTGACCTAAAAATTCTAGTAAATTCTTAAAGTATTATTAGTCTTTTTTAGGTCTATTTTTGTTTACAGTGGAGGTAGTTTATGGTTATAAAGAAAGTATTTAATAATAATGTTGTATTTGCCAGAGATAATTCAGGACAAGAAGTAATATTAATGGGAAAAGGAATTGGATTTAATAAATTTACTAAAGATTTAGTTGAAATAGATAAAATTGAAAAAAAATTTATATTCAATAATGAGGAATCATTAAGTGAATTACATTTACTACTAGATAGGATACCTTTAAAAGATGTTGAGCTTGTAAGTGAAATTATTCAAATGGGAAGAGAAGAATTAGGCGATAATCTTAATGATAGTATATTAATCACATTATCGGAACATATAAGTTATATGCTAAAAAGAATGGATGAAGGATTAGTGTTTCAAAGCCCACTTCAATGGGAAATAAGACAAATATATCCTAATGAATATAACT
Organism: Clostridioides sp. ZZV15-6383; assembly: GCF_020657735.1. NCBI lineage: Bacteria > Bacillati > Bacillota > Clostridia > Peptostreptococcales > Peptostreptococcaceae > Clostridioides > Clostridioides sp. ZZV15-6383. The sequence goes on from NZ_JAGWCV010000041.1 coordinate 12,940, forward strand.
TTAGTAAGAAAGCTGTAGAATATTTAAGAAAAAAATTGGATAAAGATATTCCTGACTCTGAAATAGCTTTTATTACGATACACTTTGCAAATGCTCAGTTAGAAACAAAAGATATGCAAGAAACTTTATTGTTAACTAAGATAATTGATAATGTATTAGATATCATAAAGTATCATTATGGAATTGAAATAAATGAATATTCCTTTGACTACACAAGGTTTATAAGCCATTTAAGGTGTTTTATAAAAAGGCAATTAAGAGGTGAAAATACAAATGTAGACACATCATTATTAGATATAATAAAAATGAAATATAAAAGTGATTACAATTGTGCAAAAAAAGTAAAAAACTTCCTTGAAAAGACATATAAATGGAAAATTAGCGAAAATGAATTGTTATACTTAACATTGCATTTAAATAGATTATCAAATATAAAGTAAATAGTGTAGGATTGTTACTGTTCGGCAGGCATGACCTAAGTTAGTATAATTAGTTTTTAATATCTAATTGTATTGATTTAGGTCTATTTTTATACATAAAATTATGAAAATGGAGGGTATATTGTATGAAATTTGAAAGAGAGTCTGAAGAGATTATAAAATATGTAGGAGGAAAAGAAAATATTATTAGTTTAGTTCATTGTGCAACTAGGCTACGTTTTAAGCTGAAAGATACTTCAAAAACTAACAAAGAAGAGTTATTAAAAATTAAGGATGTACTATCTGTAGTAAATAGTGGAGGACAATACCAAGTAGTAATTGGAAATAAAGTAACTGATTACTTTGAAACTATTACAAAAAAAGCAGTTTTACAAGGACAAAATACTGAAGAAAAGGGAGAAAAAGTTTCAATAGTTTCTAGAATATTTGAATCAATTTCAGGTGCATTTTCTCCATTAATACCTGCACTAGCTGGAGCAGGTATGATTAAGGCATTACTTACAATACTAACCACTATGAAATGGATGTCTGATGCAAGTAGCACTTATGCTATATTATCAGCAGCTGGAAATGCTGTATTTTACTTCTTACCAATATTCTTAGGTATTACTTTAGCTATAAAGCTTGGTACAAATCCATATGTTGGTGGAGTGATAGGAGCAGCTTTGTTAGATCCTAATTTTACAGCTTTAATTGGAGCAAAAGGTGGTGCTAACTTTTTTGGAATGCCAGTAACACCAATTGATTATTCTTTTGGTGTGTTCCCTATATTTGTTGCTATATTTATTTATTATTACGTTGATAAGCTTTTAAAGAAGATTATATTAAAAGATTTACAATTGTTCTTAGTACCGATGATATCATTATTAGTTATGGTTCCTTTAACTGTGATTTTATTTGGACCAATAGCAACTACTGTTGGTGATGTAATATCAAATATTTTTATGGGATTATTTGAATTTAATAGAGTAATTGCAGGAGCTGCAATAGGCATAGCTATGCCATTCTTAGCGGTATTGGGATTACACTGGGGCTTCACACCAATTACTTTACAAAACTTGGCTACAATGGGTGGAGACCCAATAGAAGGTGCAGCTGTTGCAGCAGTATTTGCTCAAATAGGTATTGCAATAGGTTTATTTATGAAGGTTAGAAAATCTAAAAAAAATCCAGAATTAAAAGTATTAGCAGGTTCAACAGCAGTTACAGGAATTTTAGCAGGAGTAACAGAACCTATAATTTATGGAATTATATTAAGATACAGAAGGATGATTCCAATATTAGCTATTGCAGGAGGTATTGGTGGTGGCATATGTGGTGCATTTGGTGTTACTTGTAATGCATATGTATTCCATAATATATTCTCAATGCCAGTTTATACACCATTCCTAGGATATATATTAGGAATAGGAACAGCATTAGTACTAGGATCAGTATTATCATATTTCTTTGGATTAAGTAAAGAAGAATGTGAAGAAGGTAATGAAGTTGTTTCTAATGAAGAAGATGGTATAGAGGAAATATTATCTCCAATAGAAGGTTTACAAATAGAGTTATCTGAAGTAGAAGATGAAGTATTTGCATCAGGAACTATAGGTAATGGTATGGCAATAATACCTTCAAAGGGAGAAGTTGTATCTCCTGTAAATGGAACAATAACAACTATTTTTCCTACAAAGCATGCAATAGGGATTACCTCTGATAAAGGTGTAGAAATATTAATACACGTAGGACTTAACACTACTATGTTAGATGGAAAGTATTATACTACTCATATGAATGCAGGAGATAAAGTTAAAAAAGGAGATAAGATTGTTTCTTTCGATAAGGATAAAATAGAAGGTGAAGGGTATAGTGTTGTTACACCAATAATACTAACTAACACAAATGATTTAGCAGATGTAATAGTTAAAGAAAATAAACATATTAAAATTGGAACACCTGTAATAAAAGTTGTTTATTAATTATACTGGAGGAGATATTTCTATGAAATCTAATCAAGAATTTTTATGGGGAGGGGCAGTTGCTGCTCATCAAGTTGAAGGTGGATATAATAAAGGTGGAAAAGGAATAAGTATTGCAGATGTAATGACTGCGGGTACTCATACTGTTCCAAGAAAGATAACAGATGGAGTGCTTGAGGGCTTAAATTATCCTAATCATGAAGCTATTAATTTTTATGAAAATTATAAAGAAGATATTAGATTATTTGCAGAAATGGGATATAAGTGTTTTAGGACAAGTATTGCTTGGACTAGAATTTTTCCAAAGGGAAATGAATCAACTCCAAATGAAGATGGATTGAAATTTTATGATGATTTATTTGATGAATTATTAAAATATAATATAGAGCCAGTAATAACTTTAAGTCATTTTGAAATGCCTTATCATTTAGTGAAAAACTATGGTGGCTGGAGAAATAGAAAGTTAATAGACTTCTTCGTAAACTTCTGTGAAGTGGTAATGAATAGATACAAGGATAAAGTTAAGTACTGGATGACTTTCAATGAAATAAATAATCAAAGTATAACTACAAATCCTATTTATGCATTTACTAACTCGGGAATAATCTATGAAGAGCAGGAAGACAGGGAAGAAGTTATGTATCAAGCAGCTCATTATGAATTTGTAGCAAGTGCAAAGGTTGTGAAGATAGGTCATGAAATAAACCCTGAGTTTAAAATTGGATGTATGGTGGCAGCTATGCCAAGCTATCCTTATTCTTGCAATCCAGAGGATATGATTAAATTTGTAGAATCTAATAGAGAACAACTTATGTTTACTGATGTACATGTAAGAGGTCATTATCCAAGACATACACTAAAATTATGGGAAAGAAAAAAGTATAATCTAGATATGACAGAGGAAGATAAAAAAATTCTAAAAGAAGGAACAGTTGATTTTATTGGATGTAGTTATTATTTAACTACTGTAGTAACAGCTGATAAAACTATGAAAACAACAGGTAATGACTCAGCAGGAAAGGCTGATGTAGTTGAAAATCCATACTTAAAAACTTCTGATTGGGGGTGGAATATAGACCCTGTAGGTCTACGATTTTACCTTAACCAACTATATGATAAGTATGAACTTCCTATATTCATTGTTGAAAATGGGTTTGGAGCAGAGGATGTATTAAAATCAGATAATACTGTAGATGATGATTATAGAATAGAATATTTGGCTAATCATATAAAGGAAATGAAAAATGCCATTGAAATTGATGGTGTTGATGTTATAGGGTATACTGTTTGGGGATGTATAGATCCAGTGTCATTTACAACAGGAGAAATGAAAAAAAGGTATGGATTTATATATGTAGATAAAAATAATGATGGAAGCGGGACTCTTAAAAGATATAAAAAGAAATCTTTTGATTGGTATAAAAATGTAATAAAATTTAATGGAGAAATTTTATAGGTAGATAAATTTTAATATTTATAAGATTATGTTAAATAAACCATTAAAAATTAGATTAAAATCGTGGGTATTATTCTTGAGGATAGTCTCCGCTGTTTAAATCCATTAAAAGATATTGGCTAAATAGTCAATATCTTTTTTTATTAAAAAATGAATATAAATATAAAAAGGTAAAGTTAAAAATTGGTAGGTATAACTTTTGTTTCACCAAATATTGATAATATAAAAGACCTTAGTAATATGTTGGAAAAATATTTAAAGAAGAATTATAATGAGTAGAAAAATTAATAAAAATTTACTGCTTATTTTTTAGAATTAAGTAGAGTTTTTTTGATATTAACAAGAGGAATGGTTTAGTATAGATTGTTAGAATAGAGATAAAAATATACAATATTTAAATTTTCTAAAACATATACGTATAAGTTTTGGGGGAATATCGAATTATATAAAATAATTTTCTAATTCAATTTATATTTAATTAAGAAAAAACTTATATATAGTAAAAAACGGAATGTAAACATTGACATAAAGAAATACATGTGATAGTATTTTAATAAAACATATACGTATAAGTTGTAAAAAACAATAAGTAATCCGTATAAAAGAGGAGGGCGAGAGATGAGTAAATATTCTAACGAAGTAAAAGAAATGTTAGCATACTTAGGTGGAAAAGAAAATATTGTAACTTTAATGCATTGTATGACAAGGTTAAGATTTGTTCTTAATGACACCAGCAAAGCTAATACAAAAAAGATTGAAGAGTTAAAAAATGTTAAAGGTGTGTTTACACAAGCAGGTCAATTTCAAGTAATAATTGGGCCAGATGTGGGTAATTATTATAAAGAATTTATTGAAATATCAGGAGTACAAGGTGAATCTAAAGAAAATGTAAAAGAAGCAGCTAAGAAGAATATGAACATACTTCAAAGAATTATTACTAATATGTCAGAAATTTTTGCTCCATTAATTCCAGCTATTATTGCAGGTGGATTAATTCTAGCTTTTAGAACAACTATTGGAGATATGAAATTTTTTGAAGATGGAACAAAGTCCCTTATTGAAATATCTCAATTTTGGAGTGGAGTACATAGTTTTTTATGGTTAATAGGGGAAGCAGTATTCCATTACTTACCAGTTGGTGTCGTATGGTCCATAACTAAAAAAATGGGTGGTACTCAGATTTTAGGTATAGTTACAGGTATTACCTTAGTATCACCACAATTGTTAAATGCTTATGCAGTAGGTTCAACAGAAGTTCCTTTCTGGAATTTTGGTTTTGCACAAGTTGAAATGATTGGATATCAGGCTCAAATAGTTCCTGCAATTCTTGTAGGTTTTACTTTAGTATATTTAGAAAGACTATTCAAAAAGATTACTCCTCATGCAATAAGTATGGTGGTGGTTCCATTGTTTTCAGTAATTATTTCAGTATTATTAGCACATACAGTTTTAGGACCAATAGGTTGGGCTATTGGGAATGGAATAGCAACTGTTATTCAAGCAGGCTTTGATTCTTCTTTTGCATGGTTATTTGCAGGTATTTATGGATTTTCATTCTGTCTATTAGTTATTACTGGGTTACATCACACTATACTTCCAATAGATTTACAATTAATAGGATCTATGGGTGGAACACCAATTTGGCCAATTAATGCACTCTGTGGTATGGCACAGGCCTCTGCAGTTTTAGCCTATATGTATTTAAAAAGAAAAGATAATGAAGTTAAACAAGTAGGAGTGCCAGCATGTATTTCAGCATGTCTTGGTGTTGCAGAACCAGCTATATTTGGTATTAATTTAAAGTATTTTTATCCATTTTTAGCGGCTCTTATAGGTTCTGGTGTTGCAGGAATGATATCAGTTATAACTAAAACTACTGCTGTATCTATTGGTGTTACAGGAATACCAGCTATATTATCAATTAATCCAAAAAATATGTTTAGTTATTTAATAGCATCAGTAGTATCAATAGTATTAACTTTTGTGTTAACTATAATTTTTTCAAAGACAAAACTTGCGAAAATTAAAGATAAATAGATTTATTTTTTTAAGTAGCCAATTAAAGAAATTAATAAAGTTTTGTAATATTAGTATATAAGTAGGAGAAGGTGAAAGTAATAATGAAGGACTTTAGGACAAGTTGTGTTTATCAGATATACCCTAAATCATTTAAAGATAGTAATGGGGATGGAATAGGAGATTTAAGAGGAATTATTGAAAAATTGGATTATCTTGAATTTCTTGGTGTAGATTATATATGGTTGACACCTTGTTATGTATCTCCTCAAAATGATAATGGATATGATGTAGCTGATTATAAAGCTATTGATTCTAGATTTGGTACAATGGATGATTTAGAAGAGTTAATAAAAAAGACTAAAGATAGAGGCATAAAAATTATGCTTGATTTGGTGTTTAATCATACATCAACAGAACATATATGGTTTAAAAAAGCTATTGGAGGAGATAAAAAATATAAGGACTATTATATTTTCAAAAAAGGAAGAGCAAAGGGAATTCCACCAACAAATTGGGAGTCAAAATTTGGTGGAAGTGCATGGGAATATGTTGAAAAGTTTGATGAATATTATCTTCATCTTTTTGATAAAACTCAAGCTGATTTAAATTGGGACAACCCACAAGTAAGAAAAGAAATTATTGATATTATTAGGTTTTGGATGAGCAAAGGAGTTAAAGGCTTCCGTTTAGATGTTATAAATCTTATTTCAAAGCCTAATGTTTTTGAGGATGATAATTTAGGTGATGGAAGAAGACTTTATACTGATGGAGAAAACATTCATAAGTATTTAAAAGAGGTATCTGAAAATACCTTTATGCTTGATGAAGATGTAATAACTGTAGGGGAAATGTCTTCAACAACCATTGATTATTGTATTAAGTATAGTAATCCTAAAGAAAAAGAGTTAAGTATGGTATTTAACTTTCATCACTTAAAGGCAGATTATGATGGTGGTAATAAGTGGGCATTAAAAGAATTAGATTTTGCGGAGCTTAAAAATATATTAAATCAGTGGCAAATAGGGATGGAAAAAGGAAATGGATGGAATGCAGTTTTCTGGTGTAATCATGATCAGCCACGTATTGTAAGTAGATATGGAGATGATGGTGTATATCACAAGGAATCAGCTAAGATGTTGGCTACTATAGTTCATTTAATGAGGGGAACTCCGTATATTTATCAAGGTGAAGAGTTTGGAATGACCAATGCTTACTTTGCTGATATTAATGAGTATAGAGATGTAGAGTCTATAAACTATTATAATATTTTAAAGGATAGAGGTTCATCCAATGAGGAGATTATGAAGATAATAATGAATCGTTCTAGAGATAATGGAAGGACTCCTGTTCAATGGGATAGTACAGATAATGCGGGCTTTACTACAGGTACACCATGGATATCTTTATGTAATAAGTATAAAGATATAAATGTAGAAAAAGATATAAAAGATTCAAATAGTATTTTATATTATTATAAGAAACTTATTGAGTTAAGGAAAAAGTATAAAGTTATTAGTAATGGATCATATAAGCCATTGTTGGAAAATAATAATAGGGTGTTTGCATATAAAAGAATTTTAGATGATGAAGAACTTTTAGTGTTATGTAATTTTTATCCATCATTTGAAAGAATAATCTTAAAAGAGAGAAAAAATAACTTTAAATGCATTTTATCTAATTACGAAAGTATAGATTTTTCTAATGAGATAGAACTAAAGCCTTATGAGTCTATAGTTTTTTATTGTAATGAAAATGTTTAAAACTGTTAGAATAGTAAGAAGAAACTTATAACATAGTTTCTTTAAATTTACTAGATTATTTAGCTAGTTATATGCTTTAGAATTTATTGATATATATTTTCTACAATGCTACAATATAAATGGTGATAGAATATGGAAAGTAAATATGAAAAAGTATATAATGAAATATTAAATAAAATTGAAAAAAATGAATATGTAGCTCATGATAAGTTGCCTACAGAAAGCGAACTTATGAGTGAATATACAGTTTCTAGAGATACAGTTAGAAAAGCATTAAGTATTTTAGAACAAAAAGGATATATAAAGAAATCAAGAGGTAAATCAGCGATTGTTTTAGATATTCATAAGTTTAATTTTCCTGTGTCAGGAATAACAAGCTTTGAGGAATTACATAGTATGCTTGGATTAAATTGTAAGACATATGTTGAAAATCTTGAGATAGTAAAAGGTGATACTATATTAATGGAGAAGCTTCAAGTAGGAAAGAAAGATGAAGTATATAAACTTTTACGAGTAAGAGAAATTGATGGAGAAAAAATTATAATAGATAAGGATTACTTTAATCGTAATATTATTAATAATCTTCCTTTAGTAGCTGCAAAAAAATCTGTATATGAATATATAGAAGGGGAGCTTGGACTTAAGATAGGTTTTGGTAAAAAAGAAATTACTGTAGAGATGGCTACTGATGAAGATATAGAACTTCTAGATTTGAGAGAATTTAACATGGTTGTGGTTGTAAGGAGTTATACATATCTTGAAGATACAACCTTGTTTCAGTATACAGTATCAAGACATAGACCAGATAAATTTAAATTTATAGATTTTACATGTAGAAGTATATAGTAAGTATGCCTCCATAATATTAAGTATAATAGTAGTTAGAATGGAGTGATTATTATGAGAACAATACATCAGTGTTTTCCAGATGGAAAAAATAAGGTACTTACGATGAGTTATGATGATGGTCGTGAAGCGGATATAAGACTTATAAAAATATTTAATGATAATGGAATCAAAGGTACATTTTATTTAAATTCTGGTTATATAGATAAAAGTTTTAATGATAATATTAAAAACTTTGGACGTAGAATAAAAGAAGATGAGATTAAAGAACTATATAAAGGACATGAGGTTGCAACACATACCGTAACACATCCCACTATAGCAAGATGCCCTATCTCTCAGGTTGTTAATCAAATTGTTGAAGATAGGAAAAAATTAGAGTCTATAGTAGGATATCCTGTAAGAGGTTTATCATATCCAAATGGATCATATAGTGAAGAAATAAAAAACATGTTACCTTATATTGATATTAAATATGGAAGAATAGCAGGAAGTAGTGGCAATTTTAATATGCCATCAGACTTGTATCAGTGGGAAGCTACATGTCATCATAATAAAAATTTGTTAGAATTAGCAAATGAATTTTTAATTAAGGACAGACCACAGCATTTACATATGTTTTATGTATGGGGACATAGTTATGAATTTAATAGGGATAATAATTGGGAATTAATCAAAGAATTCTCACAGAAGATGGGAAATAGAGATGATATTTGGTATGCTACAAATATTGAAATAGTTGATTATTTATATGCCTTTAATAGATTAATATTTTCTATGGATGGAAGTTTTGTGTATAATCCTTCAGTCCAATCTGTATGGGTTAATGTGGACAATATAGTTTATGAAATTAAAGGTGGACAGCAAGTAAAATTTAAGTAGTTGAGGAATATCATGTTAACAAAGGAATATAGCGAACTTGTTAAAAAATTAGGTGAATGTAATAAATTATAATTTTATTAAAACTGAGTTTATAGACAAAGTAGTTTAAATTGCACTAAGTCAGTTGCAAATAAATCATATATATCAGAAAATATATATAATATATTGTTATGAGTACAAACAATAGTTATCTATTCATTAAAAAATTTAATTGAGAGTTTGATTTGTATTATTGAATTAGCAAGGGTTTTGGAGAGTAGGAAATTATACACTAAGGATATTCCAACTACAAAAATAAACAATAAAAGAGCATTAAAAAAATTAGTCTAACATCATAACTAAATAGCTATATACCTACATTTACAAAAAACAACAAAACAATCAAATAACCACTTATAGACTCCCATCATCTCCAACATTGAAATCCACGAAAAATATTAGCAATTTGCTAATATTTTTTTGTGAAAATTAATCTAATAACCTATATAGTTAATTTATAAAACACATATGAAGGGGTAAAACTATATGTCTAAAATTGATAATATAATGTCTATATTATGGATATTAAACTCAGATAAAAAAGTTACTGCAAAACAAATATCTGAAAAACTAGAAATAAATGTAAGAACTGTCTACAGATATATTGATGCATTATCTGCTAGTGGATTACCTATAATTTCAGATACAGGTCATAATGGTTTATATACCAGATTGCAATAACAATAATGATATATTCTATAGTAATAATAGCTATTTTCTTTGCAACGTCTTATACAATTAATATAAGTATATCAAATTTGGATACAGGTATAATTCTTATTGTAGTTTTATTTATACAGTCTTTATCTAAATTAGTGTTGTATATGTATTTTGATAAAAGGGGGATATGTAACTAAGTGGCAATATTAATGAAAACAAAAATTAAAGAATATAGAGAAAAACTTCTTATGACGCAAAATGAACTTGCTAAATTAGTTGGGGTAAGACGTGAGACTATTGTACATTTAGAAAATGGGAAATATAATCCTTTTTAAGATAAGAAGAGTATTGTAAATGATAAAAATTAGTGAATATACAGTCAATTAATAAATAATAGATAAAAATTTAAGGTTTAGATGTGAGGAGGAGGTATAGTTTCACAGTGGTTCATATTTCTAATTAAGACTTAAAATGGAAACTATACATACATGCATTATTTACTAAATGTGGACTAGATAAAAAAATAATAAGTGATTTAAGAAAGTATCTCATATACCATATAAGTATTAGTTTAGGTGACCTATTCATAGGTCATTTTTTATACATGTAAATAATGATAATACTAATATTTAAAATATGTTTTAAAGAAATAAAATACCAAGATTGAAAATGGATTAATGTGAATATAAAAATTATATGTATAAAAATAAGTATACTCATAGAAAAAAACAATAATAAAATTAGTGATTATAGAAAAATACAATTATATAGATTATTGTTGAATCATTGACTACAAGAATAATAACATTTAAAATGAACATGGAGAATATAGGGGAGGAATCAATATGAAAAGAAAAATAGCAGCTATTTTATTATCTGTAGTAATGTCATTATCACTTGTAGCTTGTAGCAATGATAACACATTAAAAAGTGATGAATTAGAGGATACATTAGTAGTATATACTACACATGGAGAGGATATGCTAGGAGCAATTTCTGAAGAATTTACAAAGGAAACAGGCGTTAATGTTGAATTCATAAATTTAAAAGGTGAACTAGCAGATCGTGTTAGAAGTGAAAAAGATAATCCACAAGCAGATATAATGTTTGGTGGAGATACATCTACATACATGCAATTAAAAGAAGAAGGATTATATGAAAAGACTGAACCAAGCTGGAACAATGAATTAGACAAGCCTTACAAAGATTCAGACGGATATTGGTATGGAACTATAAAAACACCAGTAATGATGTTTTATAACACAAAACTATTATCAGCTGATAAAGCACCAAAAGATTGGAGCGATTTAACAAAAGAAGAATATAAAGACTTAATAGCTACTAGAGACTCATTATCATCATCTATGCGTTCTACTGTTAGTAATTTAATCAATTACTACTCAACTACTAAGAGTGAAGATGAAGCTTGGAAGTACCTTGAGGATTTAAATAAAAATATAAAGAACTACTACAATAGCGGAAGTGTTATGTATTCAGCAATAGGTAAAGGTGAAGCAGCAATATCTATTGCAGTATTAAGTGATATAATAGATAATAAAGAAAAAAATAATATGCCATTAGAAGTTGTAGATGCAGAGAGTGGTTCTGTAGTAATCACAGACTGTGTAGCAGCTCTAAAAAATGCACCACATCCAAATGCAGCAGCTAAATTCGTAGATTTTGTTGGAAGTGCTAAGGTTCAAGCTATGGTTGCAAATGATTTTAACCGTATTCCAACATTAGATTCTGCACTTAAAGATTCACCAAAGTGGATGTCAAAAGAATATAAAGCTATGGATGTAGATTGGTCTGTAATTGGAAAAAATCAATCTAACTGGATTGAAAAGTGGGAAACAGATATAATAGATAACAATAAAACTATAAAATAGCCTAATTAAATAATTTAATATTATATACAAAAATAGTGAGGATTTTCCTCGCTATTTTACGTATGAGGGAACTATAGTATCTCATAATTTTGTATAACTCATACAACCAAATGATACTAATACACCAATATTAAATAAAATAGCTTTTGAGCAACTAAAGAAGTAGTTGGCGATATGAAGTGATTCGTAGACGTAGTCGTTCAAATGAAGCGAATTTTTTATTATGCAAAACTTTTAATTATAGTAAAAGTACAATTTATGTGAGCAAGGAGATAAAAAAGTATTTGATTTTATGCAAGAGGTCAAAGACTCTACAAATCTTACTTTAAATGAGAAAAAAGCTGAGGTAATGCCAATTATAATAGAAAATAGACTTAAGAAAAATACTGTAGGTGGGTATTGGGCTTTGGAATTTTCTAAAGAGGCTGTTGATAATTGTGTAAGTGGATTTATTGATATAGAATATAAAATGAAAATTATGATGGCTAGTGATGGTTTTTCATGTGGATATGATAGATATAAGATTTTTGATAAAGATGAAATGATGAAAATAGCAGAGATTAAAGGTATAGATTATATATATAGAAAAGTTAGGGAACTAGAAAAGGATGATGAAATGGCAATAGAGTTTCCTAGATTTAAAATCTATGATGATTCATCATGTGTATATTTGGAGATTTATAAATATTAGATAATTTGTGGAGACGATATGAAGAATATAGAATTAAAAGAAATTAATCATTATTATGGAAAAGAAAAAGTATTACATGATGTTAATATATCCATTAAAGAAGGAGAGTTTTTTACTTTATTAGGTCCTTCTGGATGTGGAAAAACGACTATTTTAAGAATAATTGGTGGATTTATAAAACCTTCTTCTGGAAGTATTTATGTTGGTGATAAAAATATTACCAACCTAGAGCCAGAAAATAGAAATATGGGAACTGTTTTTCAAAACTATGCACTGTTTCCAAATATGACTGTTGAAGAAAATGTATCTTATGGATTGAAAATAAAAAAGCTGTCTAAAAAAATTATAATGGAAAAATGTGATAATTATTTAGAGCTGGCAGGAATGAAAGATTTTAGGAAAAAAAAGATTGATGAATTATCTGGTGGACAGCAACAAAGGGTGGCAGTAGCAAGGGCATTAGCGACTGAGCCTACTATGCTTTTATTAGATGAGCCAATGTCTAACCTAGATATAGCTTTAAGAATCAAGATGAGAGAAGAAATAAGAGATATACAGCAAAAGATAGGTATTACTACTTTATTTATTACTCATGATCAACAAGAAGCCTTAGCTATTTCTGATAGAATAGCTGTAATGGATAAGGGTAAAGTTCTTCAAATTGGTGTGCCAATGGAAGTTTACAAAAAACCATTGAATGATTTTGTAGCAAACTTTGTAGGTACTTCAAACTGTATTGAAAAAGAAGATTATGTTAATTTTAATATTGAAAAAGAGACAAAGCCTTATATTTATAAAAGACCTGAAGAAATGGTATTATTGCAAAATACTAACCAAAGAGGTTTTGTAAAAGTAAAAGTAGAATCTAAGAATTTCTTAGGAGCAATTTTAGAATATACAGTATCAAATAATGGAAAAAAGTATCAAGTAACTGAACTTAATAGACTGAATAATAGCAATAAATTAAACGTAGGGGATAGGGCATATTTAGGTGTGCTACAAGGTGAATAATATGATTAAAAAAATAAACCATAGTAAATTCACACCTAAAAGTGTTATTTCTATTATTTTATATAGTATATTATTTTTGATTTTGATTGGATATATTATCGTACCAATAGGCAACACCTTTGTACAAGCATTCCAAGGTAAAGGTGGATATTCTTTTGAAGTTTTCAAAGAATATTTTTCAAATACTAATAATTTAAGGGTAGTAAGTAATACTATAATTTTGGGATTGTGTTCTGTACTCGTATGTGGAATTATGGGAATATCACTTGCCTTATATATGACATTTGTTTGTGATAAACACAAAAAAATCATACATATTCTTCTACTAAGTCCAATGATGATTCCAGGAGTAATTATGGTAATTGCATGTATTCAGATTTATGGAGAAAGTGGGATAGTTACAAAATCTATAGAAATTTTACTCCCCTTTATCAAAAAACCTTATGATTTTAGTGGATTAAAAGGAATTTTATTTGTAGTTGCTTATACTCAGTATGTGTATTTTTATTTAAATGTATATGTTGCCTTAAAATATGTGGATTACTCAACAGTTGAAGCTGCAAAAGGAATGGGAGCATCAAAGCTCAGAGTATTTTTTGATGTAATATGGCCTGTTATTACACCTGCGGTTATAACTTCTACTATTATAACTTTTGCATCAGGGATTAGTTCTTTCTCAGCTCCAAATCTTATAGGTGGTGGTTTTAAAGTTTTAAGTACTCAGATTGTTAGGTCTAAGGCTAATAACCACATGGATATAGCCTCAGTTCAAGTAATTACTTTATTATTAATGGGGATTTTATTTATGATTTTATTACAGTATTATGGCAAAAAATATGGAGTAGTACCATCCTTAAAATCTCAAAGTTATAAAGTTAATAATAGAAAAAAAGACTTATTTACATTTGTATGTAAGATTATTATTGAAATACAAATTATTATGATTATGCTTCCTATAATTACTATTGTATATTTGTCCTTTGTAAGCACACATTCAATTATGACAACTATATTTCCTAGAGACTTTACACTGGAAAACTATCAGATGATTTTCCAAAAATCACGTGTATTACAGCCTCTATTAAACAGTTTGAAAATGTCTTTAATGGCAGTGGCAGCAGGATTGGTAATCACTGTACCAGTATCGTATTTAGTAATTAAAAAGGATACTACATATAATCGACTAGCAAAATTTATTATAATGTTGCCTTGGAGTATGCCTGCAAGTGCCATTGCGGTTAACCTAATTAATACATTTAATCAAAAAAGTATATTTGCTTTTAATGAATCCTTAATAGGTGGTTTTTATATTTTACCTATAGCATATACAATTTATGCCTTGCCATTATTATTTTCCTCCAATGAGGTTGCTATGAAGTCAATAAATTTAGGACTAGAAGAATCATCAAGGAGTTTAGGTGCTGGAAGGGTAAAAACCTTTTATAATGTAATAGTACCAAATATGATGCCAGGAATAATTTCAGGAGCTATATTAGTATTTATTCGTACAATTGGAGAATATACAATGTCAGCCTTACTTTATGGTGTTTATAATAGACCTATTTCAATTTCTATTGTAACTAATATGCAAGAATTTAAGATAGGAGTATCTATGGCTTATGGTGTATTAGTAATTGGTATATGCTATGTAGCATTAGGAATAATTTTTAAATTAGATAGAAAAAGATTTACATAAAATAACAAAGGCTAATTTATAAATTGGTGTTTAGAAAACCAAGTCATTTTATTCCTTAGAGATAAACTCGATGGGTGTTATTTTTGGTGTTTTATGTCAAGTTTATGGAAGTACAAAATTAGATAATAGTGAGTATGATTCCTATAAATCATCTCTACCATTGAAATCTACAAAAAGATATTGGCTAAATAGCTAATATCTTTTTAATTTTTTTGATTCAAATATAGCACTAACTATGGTATGAGTATCTTTAAATTTATAGTTAAAGTACCTTAATTGCTTACTATAAAAATCTAGGAAAGCTAAAGTATATTAAATTAAAACGCTTAAAAAGAGAAGATGTACATGAGAGGTATAATTAACGATGATACAGACTTCTAAAAATTATTTAGTGAAAAGGAACTCAAAGTGTATAATAAAAGTTCCTTTTCAATAAGGAAAACGATTGTTATTTTCTGAACTTTATTAACCTGATATTATTTAAATATAAACAACAACAAAATTAATAAGAAGCAAACTCAACCTAAAATTTAAAATATCGGGAGGTACAATATGTTAATAAATATGAAGGAAATGCTAAAAGTAGCACAAGAAAATCAATTTGCTGTACCAGCATTTAATATAGGAAGTGGGCAAATACTTAAAGCAGTAGTACAGAGTGCTAACGAAAAAAATGCACCAGTAATACTTGCAATACACCCAAATGAGCTAAGTTTCCTAGGAGATAGCTTTGTAGCTAGTTGTATAGAAGAAGCAAATAAGAGCAAGGTACCTATGGTAATACACTTAGATCATGGGGAAAATAAAGAACAAATATTAAGAGCAATAAGATGTGGATTTACATCAGTAATGATTGATGGGTCACATTTACCGTATGAAGAAAATGTAGCTATATCTAGGGAAGTAGTAGAAATAGCAAAAGGATTAAATGTATCTGTAGAGGGAGAACTTGGAACAATAGGAACAACAGGGACATCAGGAGAAGGTGGTTCTGATGAAATAATATATACAGATTCAAAATTAGCTAGGGATTTTGTTGAAAAAACAGGAGTAGATACACTAGCTATTGCAATTGGTACAGCACATGGTATATATCCAAAAGGGTTTAAACCAGAACTTAAATTAGATTTATTAAAAGAAATACGAGAAGTAGTAGATATACCTTTAGTTCTTCATGGGGGGTCATCAAATCCAGATGAAGAGATAGCACAAGCAGTTAAACTAGGAGTTTGTAAAATAAATATTTCAAGTGATGTTAAGTCAGCATATTATAAGAAGTGCAGAGAACTGTTGGAACAAAATCCAAGTTTATATGAGCCAGATACTATATATCCACCATGTATAGAGGCTGCAAGAGAAGTTATAGAGTTTAAAATGAATTTATTCAATGATATAGATAAATTAAAATGCTTTTACAAAAATAAGAATTAGTTATGAGGAAACAAATAAAAAGGAGGGGAGAATTTATGATAGGTCAAATATTACGAAGTGATTGTATTATACTAGATAAGCAATTACAAACTAAAAAAGATGTGATTGATTATATGGCAAATCATCTGTATCAAGGAAATTATATAAATGATAAAGAAAAGTTTATAGTTGATATTAATAAACGTGAAAAAGAATCATCAACTAACATGGGGAATTTAATTGTTATCCCTCATGCCAAGTCAAGTTCAGTAAAGCAACCTGTAATGATGTATTTAAGAACTGATAAGGAAATTACGGATAATGATGGTCAAAAAATTAGGTCATTTTTTATGATAGCAGTTCCAGAATCAGGTTTAGATGAGCATCTTAAGATTATATCTAAACTAGCTACATATCTAATGGACGAAAATCTTCTTAAGCACCTACTAAGTGCAGAAACTCCATATGAAATATTAAATATATTTAATAATAAAGCTGTAGAATCAGGAGATTCAAGTGATAATCAAAATAAAGGTCTTATAGTTGGAATAACAGGATGTCCAACAGGGATAGCTCATACTTTTATGGCAAAGAAAGCATTAGAGGAAGCAGGGCAAGAACTTGGATATGAAGTTAAAATAGAAACTCATGGAGCTATAGGTGTAGAAAATAAATTGACTAAAGAAGATATAAAAAGAGCTGAATATGTAATAATAGCTTGTGATAAAGAAGTTCAAATGAGTAGATTTATAGGAAAAAAAGTATTACAAAAGAAAGTAGTAGATGCTAAGAATGTTTCATTAGCTAAAAATTTAATTATAAACGCTGAAAATGGAATGGCTAAAGAAATTAAACCAGGTGGAAAAACTTTAGAAGATTCAAAAGAAATACTTCAAGGGTCAGAGAAAAAAGGTGTTTATAAACACTTAATGAGTGGTGTATCTGAAATGATTCCATTTGTAGTAATAGGTGGGATTGGTATAGCCATAGCGTTTATGTTTGGTATATTTGCATCAGACCCAACTCATGAAACATACAACCCTATAGCTGGATTCTTTGGACAACTTGGAGGCGATTCAGCATTTAAGTTATTTATACCGATACTTGCTGGTTTTATAGCTAAATCAATAGCAGGAAGACAAGGTTTTGCTCCTGCTATGATAGCTGGTTTTATGGCAGTTATTGGAGGCTCAGGGTTTATAGGTGGTATGGTAGCTGGATTTGCAACAGGATATATAGCTTTAGGAGTAATGAAGATAACAGAAAATTTACCAGATGTATTAAAGGGAGTAAATGCTGTATTAATATGTCCACTGTTGATTGCATTTACGAGTGGAGCTATAATGTTCTTTGTAGTTAATACGCCAGCATCATGGTTAAATGAAGCTTTACAGTCTTGGTTACAAAGTATGTCTGGAAGTAATAAAGTATTATTAGGTGCAATATTAGCAGGAATGATGGCATCAGATATGGGAGGACCTATTAATAAAACGGCTTCAGCATTTGGATTAGCGATGTTTTCAAGCAATATATTTGAACCATCAGCAGCGTTAATGGTAGGTGGAATGGTACCTCCATTAGCAATATCATTAGCTATGTTAATATTCAAAAATAAGTTTACTAAAGAAGAAAGAAAATCATCCCTACCAACTGCTATAATGGGGGCATCTTTCATAACAGAAGGAGCGATACCGTTTGCAGCTGCAGACCCATTAAGAATGATTCCAGCAAATATAATTGGTTCTTGTATAGGTGGGGCAATATGTATGAGTTTAGATATAACTTTAATGGCACCACATGGGGGAATATTTGTAATACCATTTGCATGTAGTGCACCAGTTGCATATATAGCTTGTATATTAGTTGGTACAGTAATAACAGCATTGATTATAGGGGTAACAAAGCCTACTATAAGAAGTGAAAATAGTGAAGTTGAATTACTTGGTGCTTAAATTATAAATAATAGTAAAAATAATTAATGGAATAACAACAAGTATATAGAATAACAATAAGGATATTTAGAATCAGTTAACTACTTCTAAATATCCTTAATTTTTATTTTGAAATTATATTATCTATTATATCAATTTAGTAAGGTGTATCATAAATTCTTTTATGATACAGAAGTATCTTAGTAATTTTACATAGTTAGTAAATATGTTAAAATAGTACTTAATATAAACATAGAAATATATAAACATAGGTAGGGAGGGCTAAGTATGCTTGTGTCGAGGCAAATTGAATTTCTTAAATTGATATTAAACGAAAATAAGTATAGACCTATAAAATACTTTAAAGATAAATTAAATGTATCCGATAAAACTTTACAAAAAGATTTGAAGATGATTGAGAAATATTTAGAAACTTTTAATATAAAAATTGATATAAAAAGGGGCTATGGAATATTAATAGAAGATTTAGCAAAGAAGAACATAGACTTAATTAACAGTTTAAATATACAATCGAAGGAAAATAAATCTTTATCAGTAGAGCAAAGAAGAATGGAAATTTTAAAGTATCTATTACTAAATTCAAGTAATATAACTTCAATAAATCAATTAGCAGATAAATATTATGTAAGTAAAACTTCTATAGTAAATGATTTTAAATATATAGAGGCATGGATAAAAGAATACAATTTAAAACTTAATAAGACTTTAGAAGGAACTAAGATTATAGGTAAAGAAGTAGATATAAGGAAATCGATTGCTAAAATGATGGATGATTTATTAGATGAAAATTATGAACAGCATGATATATCTGAGTTAACAAGATTAGATTCTGCTACGTTTAGTGCGTTGATGAATTTATTTGATTAAAAAATAGCTACGCACACTTGTGACTTTAGTCATGAGTTAGTAGCTAAATTAGTCAGCATATAGGGAAACTTATATGTAGAGATAGGATAGAACCTATCCAATACTACTTGAATTGCTAAAAACCCCTAAAGCTAACCAAACTAAAACATAAGGATGAAATAAACCTAAGTGTGAAAGTTACGAAAGTAGAAAAAATT